>JADLDX010000932.1 GCA_020846515.1 Pirellulaceae bacterium | reverse complement strand
TCAATAACCAGTCGACGCAAAGAGTCGTTGCCAGGTTGATTGAGCATGTCTTGAATGCTGTTGGAGAAGTTGGACAACTGCGTACTCAGGTCGTTATCGCCCAGTTCTCCAAAGGCAGCTTCGATTTGATCGTAGACTTCCCCTAACGCTTCGCTGCTGGCCAGACCGCTACCGGTCTCGCGCAAACGTTCCATTAGAAAGTTGTCGATCTTTTGCACCACGCCGACCGCGCGAACGCCGTAGCCCAGAATCACATCACCGAAGCGATATCCCGCCGCGGTCGACTGCAACAGTTCCTGGCGGATGTAACCGGGTGTGTTCGCATTGGCAATGTTGTTGCCCGTGACGTTCAGACCCAATTGGGCGACCGACAGGGCATTAGCCGATTGCTGGATGGAGGCGAACAGCGACATAGTGCCGACCTAGGCTTGAGTATCGAGGATCTGGCCACCCGAAGTGTCCGCGCCTGGGACATCGATGTACGCTCCGGCTTGCGTCACGCCACAGGTCATGAGCATGAGGGTCTCGTCGACCACGCGGGCGCATTGGTTGACCAACATCCATGCGGCGGTGTTCAAACGCCGCAAATTATGCATGCTGCGTTCAGCGTTTTTTACGCGCAGGCGAAAGTCCGGATTACTGCTCCATTGTGGGAGCGATTGGGCCAACTGCTTGAGCGTCGAACATGTCAAACCCGACGCTTGGGCATCGGTCAATAACTGGGCTCGACGACGGCTGAGATCGGCCAGATCGCCGTGCAATTGGGCAGCGCTGGCCGCATGGCTTTCCAAGGCCCGAATATCGGCATCCAAAACCAGCCGTTCATGCTCGGCCAGCCATTCTCCCCAACTGGATAGAACGTCGACAACCGAATGCAAATAGGCATCCAGCAAACCAAATAACGCAGCGTCAGCCATGTCCCCTGCCCCCCGGCAATGCCCTGGTCCACCCAACTTAGCTGATCCGACCAAACAGAAAGCTACTTTGGGTTAATCCATCTATCGGCAAGTCACAGGCAAAAGCGTCGGTCGATTTGGCCGAAATCGTTACACGCCCATAGCCACCCGTCGCCAGACTGGTAGCCACCCGTCGCCAGACGGTGGAAGCGGGTAGCCACTCGTCGCCAGACGGTGGAAGCTGCTGTAGGCGAGATCCACCGCTTGGCAGCGGTGGCTACCTAGCAATCGCAGCGATTAGCAATTCTGCGCAGACACTTCGCATGTAGGGCAGGTGGCGTTAATGGCGTCGATCAATTGCCGCAGACGGCCTAAACGGCGTCGATCAAAGTGCAATCGCAAACGCGGCAAGTGCCCCAATTCAGGCTCGTTGCTTTCTTCCGGCATCGCCTCCAACTGCTCGATCTGACCGCTGACGACAATATCGGCAAAGGCTTCGTTGATCTGTTCCAGTTGAGCGGCCGTTAAGGCCTGGCAGATACGCAAGACCAAATAGTTGTTGACATACCGCATGCTGTGGTAAACGCGATAGAAGTTCAGCGTATGCTCGACGGCTACTTCCACGCGATCGGTAATCGTATACAGGGCCAAATCTTCGGGGCTGATCAACGCAGTTTTGAGCAGGTTGACTTCGACAAAGGCACCGAAGTTTTGCCAATAAGTACCGCCTGGTTCGTCCAGCAACACCATCGGGATCATGGTTTGTTTACCGGTTTGAAGCAGCGTCAGGACTTCCAGGGTTTCGTCCAAAGTGCCGAAACCGCCGGGTAGGCAGATGACGGCACTGCATTCTTTCACGAACATTAACTTGCGCGTGAAGAAGTACTTGAGCGTTACTAGTTTGGGGTCGCCATCGATGATTGGGTTGGCACTTTGTTCGAATGGCAACAGGATATTCAAGCCCATCGACAAGTCGCGGCCGGCGCCGAGGTGTCCGGCCTCCATGATGCCTCCCCCTGCCCCAGTAATGACCATCCAACCGTGTCCAGCCATGGCTCGTCCCAATGCCACCGCCTGCTGATAAGCCGGATGGGTTGGCGCGGTGCGTGCCGAGCCGAATACGGTCACTTTGCGTCGACGGCGATAGGGTTGAAAGACTTTGAAGGCGTAGCGCAGTTCCCGCAGCGTGCGATTGAGGATCTTCAAGTCGCCACGGGTTGTGCCGTCACGTTCCATCCGGGTGATGGTCTGCTGCATCATGCTCAGCAGGTCCGATTGATCGGCCATGGCCGGCCCCGACATTTCGTCAGCCGGTTGCGGACGTTCTTTTTCGTCCTCCCCTTGAGCTTCCGGGAATTTATTCAGATCCAGTTCCGACTCGTGCTGATCGTCGCTTGCCATGTAACCGCCGCCGAGGTTGTCGTAAGTTTTGCCCGTTTTGATCGGCCGTCCGTGTGTGCCGTCTACCTACTGTATGATAGTCGACACCGTGGAGCCCGGGCACTCCATGTAAGCGGAGCAGCGCAAGCCGCCCGGTTATTCAAATGCAAGCGGAGCAGCGCAAGCTGCCCGGTGGTTCGCCGAGACAACCTCGGGATAACCGGACTGGCATAACCGGACGGCTCGCGCCGATTCCGCTATAAGTCCTTTGCAAACGCCATCCCCAACGGCCACACTGGGAACTCTGGCCATTAGCAGGTAGAATAGGACGCTTCGATCACCTTCTCCTGCCTTTGCTTTTGGAGCCTACCCAAGCATGACGAACCCACCTAAAGACACCCCGGCGGTTGATTCTTCGCGTCGCAGTTTCTTCAAATCGACCGCCGTGGCAGCCAGCGCGGTGGCCGCATCGGGCTTGATTGTCCCGCACGTCCATGCGCAAGGTAGCGACGTCATCAAGGTGGGCTTGGTAGGTTGTGGTGGTCGCGGACGAGGTGCCATTCTCAATGCCCTCAAAGGTGATTACCGCGCCAAGTGTACCGCCCTGGCGGATGCCTTTCCCGATGCACTCGAATACGCCAAGAAGATTCTGCCCGGCCAGGCCAAAGACCAGTTCGCCGTCGACGATGATCATTGTTTCGTAGGTATTGATGCTTACAAGCAACTGATCCCCGAGGTGGACGTGGTGCTGCTCTGCTCACCACCGCATTTCCGACCCGCCCATTTGGAAGCGGCTATCAACGCTGGCAAGCATGTGTTCTGCGAAAAACCGGTAGCCGTCGATCCGACCGGAGTCCGCAAAGTTTTGGAACTAACCAAGTTGGCCGATGAAAAGAAAGTCAACCTGGTCTCGGGTCTGTGCTGGCGCTATGACGTAGGTGTGAAAGAGACGATCAAGCGCATTCAAGATGGCGCGATTGGTGACATCGTCAACATTCAGGAGAACTACCTGACCGGTACGCTCTGGCAAAAGACCCGCAAGCCCGAGTGGTCGGATATGGAGTTCCAACTCCGCAACTGGTTGTACTACTGCTGGCTGAGCGGTGACCATATCAACGAGCAGTTCATTCACAGCTTGGATAAGTCTTTGTGGCTGCATAACGATGAGCCACCTAAGTATGCTTATGGTTTAGGCGGTCGCCAAGTACGTACCGGCGCTGAGTATGGCGACGTCTACGATCACTTCTCCGTGGTCTACGAATGGGCCAATGGCACGCGCACTTTTGCCCATACGCGTCAAATGGCCGGTTGCATGACCGAGACCGAAGATTATATC
This sequence comes from Pirellulaceae bacterium, assembly GCA_020846515.1. Classification (GTDB taxonomy): domain Bacteria; phylum Planctomycetota; class Planctomycetia; order Pirellulales; family Pirellulaceae; genus Aureliella. Next base: position 479 of record JADLDX010000932.1, on the reverse strand, counting down.
TACGGCACTAAGGGAACGGCCAAAGTCCTGGCTCATTCGATCACTGGTCCAGGTGCTTGGAAGTTCAGTGGTGACAAGCCGAGTATGTACGATGAAGAGCATCGCGAGATGTTCCAAGCCATTCGGGATGGCCGGACGATCAACAACGGCAAGTACATGAGCTACAGCACCTTGATGGCCATCATGGGACGCGAAGCGTGTTACTCTGGCGGCCGGATCGAATGGGACAAGCTGCTCAATTCGCCCATGGATTTGACGCCCCCCAACTATGAAATGGGCAAAGCTCCCGCTGTGGTCGTTCCGATGCCTGGCACATATAAGCTCGCCTGATGCCCAAGCGTTTGGTGCACATTATTCCGACGCTCGATCAAGGCGGCGCGGAGAAACAGTTATGTCTACTCTGCGCCCACTTGGATCGGGCGCAGTTTGAAACCCAAGTGATCGTATTGACACACTCGGGACCGCGCGAGCCCGCGCTA
>JADLDX010000931.1 GCA_020846515.1 Pirellulaceae bacterium | reverse complement strand
TCATCAGGCAGAGTTTCTGCAAAACGCAGAACTACGATACGGCTATTGTCACCAAAGCCCAAAAAGCCAGGCACAATGACACGATCGTTGGCTTGACCAAACAATCCATCCCGGCCGGCGCGCGTGACGCGAATACCTCGTGCCAAGGTGGATAGATTTAAATCGCTTGATCCATCAAATCGCAGCACCAGTTCCGTGGGTGACGCATTGAGCACGTTGACTTGGTTGAAATTAAAGATTTCGCCAGAGTTGGGGGCTCCCGACAGTAGACGCGGTCCGGTAACAGTGGCTGTGCTGGTTACGATACCGGCCAAGGTCACCGATAGATTGTAAAGTTGAGGATTTGCACCCAGACCGGCCACGCGAATGAAGTACTGTCCGCCCGATGGCAACTGCAGATTGGTGATCGTTTCGTTTAGCCCCACTCCGCCATTATTAACGCTGGCCAGCACAGTACCATCAACGGCCACTAACTGGAGATTCAGATCGCTATTGAGCAGAGTGTTAACCGTGGCAGTTGGCCCGGGATCCGGACCGACGACGTAGGTTTGACCAACGGGACTGGCATTGATTGTGATTCGACCAGCCGCTGGGATGCGCAGCTTATACCAATCGATGTCCGAGCTATTGGTTACCGAGACATTGGAGATCACCGTGGTGCCGTTAGCCAAGTCACCTAGATCGGTGGCTGTGGCGGTGGTGCTATTGCGTTCCTTGTCGTCGCCATACAGCGCATGACCACCTAAGATATCGTCATGCTGTGGTCCGAAAAAGTTGAGCGATACGTTGGGTTCCATCAGTTTCGTGCCGTCAACGGGCACAACGTGTCCCAGACCAATACTGTGTCCGGTTTCGTGCATCAGTGTGTTGAGCAAAGCGCGATTTTCGCCAGTTGGCGCATTGGCATTATCGCGGTAGAAGCGATCGGTCGTATCGATAACCATATCGCCATCGAAACCAGAGTTCCCACCATTGGATGGCAAGAATGCGTAAGCCAGTGTACCGAAGTCCCCGTCAATGCGATTACCACCGATGCGCACATCTCCGCGCACGCCCGTGACACCACGGTTGTTGCTGGCGCCGTAAGGCAAACCATCGTCGGCCGCTTCATAGACAAATGTCAGTCCGGTTTCTTGCGCCCAACGATCGTAGGCGCGGCTGAACAAACTAAACCAAGGGCGATTGGCAACTGGGCCTGTACCACCGCCGTAGATGCTATCCATAAACGAGATGAGATTACTGTTGAGCCCATCCCGCGAGTTCAACGTTCCATCGGGCACGATACTCCAAGAAATCGTGGCTGGGTCACCCGGCGCGGGGCTAACGCCACCGGTCGGATTGGTCCAGCGGAAGGACGAAAGATTGAAAGGCAGGATCGTGCCTTCGTCGCTGGAACCACTGGCCGAGGAGGTGCTCGTGCCTTCATACAAATTGTTTTGGGCGTTCCAAGCGGCCCGATACTCGGCCGATGTGTTAGGGGCAAACGCCGCCTTGACCAAATCGAAGGCCATCAGCTCTCGACGTTCTAACGTCTCTAGAATGGCACGTCGCAGGCGGTTCCGACGAGTCGCGGTATCCATAGAGTGAGAGGCAGATTTCGAGGAAAGCAGGCTTGCCATGCGAATTACCTTTAGCGGTTCCAATTTCCAACGGAGAAGATCGTAGGATGATTCGAATTGTTTGGGCCAGGTAGTCCCGCAGGAGTTACCTGGCCAATGTTCAAAACCTTCGTGGCCTCGTGGCCGTTATTTTCGGAAAAGGCAACCCAGTTGTCACCTCTTCCGGGGTCAGTCCAAACTGTTATTGTCGTTTTTGGGTGGGAAACTCTGCCCAAAAGCTGCCTAGAGCCTCGTCGGCCGCTTCGTGCCGCACTTCAGCGGACTGAATGTCCGGCCAGCCAGCTACCAACTCCGCGGCGCCAGCCGCGTTGTCCCAATCAGCCATGATTCCATCCAACCCCAATTCGTAGGCTGCTTCGAGGTCGAAGACTTCAGCCACGACCGGAATCGTATGCACAGCCAACGGCTGATTGTCCGTTACGCGTGACGCGTCGTACTGGAACGCACTGGCGGACGCTAACGCATCAAAATTCCAATCCGCTGCCTCGCCCTCGCCTTCACCACCAGCGCCACGATTCAGACGATCGATCACCAACAAGGCATCCAATGGCGAGATCGAATTATCACCGCTTACGTCCAGGTAAGGCGGTGGGGATGCCAAACCGGTAACCGGTCCGCTTCCAAAGCTGTTGATGCGATTGATGATCAGCAACGCGTCAATGGCACTGACGAATGTGTCAGCATTCACGTCGAACTGATTAATCGGATTCTGGTGCGGTGGCGGCAAAGGCAGTCCGACGTTGATCGTAACTGTCGTTTCTTCACTACTGGCCGATCCGTCGCTGGCGCGATAAGTGAACGTGTCCGTATCTCGCGTTGAACCGGTATGGGTATAAGTGAATGTTCCATTACCATTAAGCGTCACTCGTCCAAACTGCGGTTGGCGAACCACCACGGCACTCATCGATGTGCCTTCGAGATCCGAATCGTTGGCCAGCACACCATTGTCCGCAGGATTCGCATTGGTGCCGTTTACGTCATTGGCAATCAATACACCACCTTGTGGCACCGTGTACGTATCGGCCACCGCTGTAGGAGCATCATTGTCAGGTGTAACAGTCAGGATAAAGCTGTCGGAGACCGCCAAGCCTGTACCATCGGTGGCCCGCACGATGATCTGTGATGTACCAAACTGATTGGGTACCAGCGTTAGTCGAACTCCACCATTAATCAACGTCGGCGTGACCAACAGTGCATTGGAATTCGATATCAGCGACAGTGTCAACGTATCACCGTTGGCCAGGTCTGGATCGAAGAAGAATGCAGGTGTCAGCACAAAATCCCGAGGCGCGGCGTCTTCGGCCATGGTTTGATCAGGTATGGCCACGATCAATCGCGGTGCATCATTGATTGGTCGGACATTCAGCGTCAACGTGCTGACCACTGTCTGACCAGCGATATCGCGAGCTTGTACCCTCACCAATGCTTGTCCGTTGCTGTCAGCACCCAAGGGCAGAGTTAGCGTATTTCCAGTGACCTGTGGAGTCACTAGTGTCGGATTGCTATTGCCATTGGTTGGAATGGAGTACGTCAACTGATCGCCACTGGTGACTACATCGGGATCAAAAAAGATCGTCGTCAAATCAATGGCGATTGCCGGCGAGTCTTCATCGACCG
>JADLDX010000930.1 GCA_020846515.1 Pirellulaceae bacterium | reverse complement strand
GCCAACGCGGTTGAGGCTCTTGTGGGCGCGAGTTTTCTCCTTTGGAACCGCAGCGAGCCGTTTTCACTAGAGCGATTACCTGATACGACGCGCCTGCTATTGGTCGCTTTTTTTGCACCGCTCATCAGCGCGGCCATGGCTAGTAGTGCAGTCGTTTGGCACTACGAAGTGAATTTTTTTTCGGTTTACTTTGTATGGTGGATAGCCGATTGCGTCGGCATTTTGTTAGTTGCACCACTAACCTGGGCGTGCTTGTGCTGGCAACCGCAAGGCAAAGCGAATTGGTTACGGACGATGGAACTGGTTGGCAGTTTCATGCTGACCGCCACATGCACAATGCTCATTTTCGTGAATGCATTAGGTGAGTTGTCGTTTCCATTTCTGTTAATGCCGCTTATCTATTGGCCCGCTCTGCGTTTTGGCACCGCGGCGGTGGCCGGTAACCTGGCTGTCATGGCCTTGATCATGACCATCGCGACTCAACAATCGCAAGGACCATTTGCTGACCAGTTGAGTGGTTCGACCAATTTAGCCGTCGTCCTGCAAGCCTTCATGGCTGCTACCGCTGTGCCATTTCTGGCCTTGGCGGCGATGTGGCACGAACGCGAAACCGCGGCGGAAGAGTTGGAACGCCGGATTCAACAGCGAACCTTTCAACTGGCCGAGGCTGATCGACGAAAAGATCATTTTTTGGCAGTGTTGGCCCACGAGCTGCGTAATCCACTGGCGCCACTCGCCCACGCCCTGGAGGTGTGGCCAGCCGTCCATTCACAGCCCGAACGCTTGCATGAGATTCGCGAGGTTATGACAAATCAAGTTCAACACATGAGTGGCTTGATCGATGATCTCTTAGACGTCTCCCGAATCGCCGGCGGGAAGATCTTGCTGCGCAAAGAGCAGTTAGACTTACGCGACATTGTGCGATCGTCCCTCGAAAGCAGTCGCAGCCAGCTACTTGCCGCCGAGCATAAGCTGACAGTTTGCCTACCTCCAACACCCGTCTATGTCTTTGGCGATCGCGCTCGACTGAGCCAAGTGGTGTCAAATCTGTTGAACAACGCAATCAAGTACACAGGTCGGTGCGGTCATTTGAGCGTGACCGTGCAGCAGGCTGGTCACGAGGCGCTCGTTTTCGTACGCGATAATGGACCAGGCATTCCTCAAGACCAATTGGAACGTATTTTTGAACTATTCACCCAAGTCGATCAGACATTGGAACGTGCCCATGGCGGCTTGGGCATCGGCTTGACATTGGTCAAGAATCTCGTCGAATTGCACAATGGCACGGTGCGCGCGGAAAGCACCGGCTTGGGACAGGGGAGCTGCTTTTGCGTGACACTTCCCAGTTGCCAACAACCCAGTCACATACAACCCAGTGATGTTACACCCCGTGTTCACATGTCTAGCCTTCACGTGTCCAGCGTAACTCTTTCCAGCGAAAACATGTCCAGCGAAGACATGTCCAGCGAAGACACGTCACCTGATAACCTGCCACCTGATGGGCTAGCTTGCGCCCATCCGCCGTCCGTTGACTTGAAACCCAATGAGACCAAGATACCCACCGAGTCGACTCACCCAGGTCAGGCTGACGCGACGGTGAGTGCCAAGAGCGGCAAGAGTAGCCCGAAGCCAACGTTGCCTTCGCATCGCATCTTGGTGGTGGATGATACGCAGGCCTCGGGACGAATGTTAGCTCTTTTGCTAAAGAGTCTTGGCCAGCAGGTTGAAGTTTGCTTTGACGGTCCTTCAGCGCTAAGCATGATCAGCAGCTATCGTCCCGCGCTAATCTTTTTGGATATCGCCATGCCAGGTATGAGTGGCTATGAAGTGGCTGTGGAGATAAAAGCCAATCCCGCCACGCAATCGATCATGCTGGTGGCCATGACCGGATTTGGTCAAGCGAGCGATCGACAACGGGCCTTCGACTCAGGCTTTGACGAACACATGATCAAGCCTGCGACGCTGGCCGCGCTTACCAGAGTGGTCGAGGACTTGGACCAGCGGTTACTGCCCCGTGATCCAAGTCAATAGAATTCAATAGAAGGTTCGCTCGACGTGTCGACGCGCCAGCGTCTTTAGCTCAAATCAATCCCACCACCACTGTGTGTTGGCGCTGTTGATAGCAGGAGCACGCTTGCTGACCAATGTGGCGTCAGCCTGTCGGCTTTGTGCCACGATTTGCCAAGGGTTGATTTCGACACCACCGCTGGCTGCGACTACCCAACCGCTGCGAGCCTTTAACAAACTGCAGTGTGCAGGAATCGTCTTGGGTGTTAAGCGGCCACTGGTTTCGATGTCGCCTTTGGTGCCACGCAAGACAGACAGGTCTAGTCCAGCCGACTTGTCCAACTGCTGAGCAGCGATCAAGGTGGCGACTACGTTCATGTCAATCGCATTGCGCAGTTCACCGAACGATGCATTATGCATCGACAATTCATCAAACTTGCTCGTGAACAGATCAGCCCATTTTTGGGCAAATTGATTGGTTTTCTTGGCGGCTGAGCGCGTGCCATCTTTGCCAACCAACTCTTCTTCGGTCATGGCCTTAACACCGCGACCATCCAGTTTCCACGAGAGACCATCTTCGCTGTGGCGAATGGCATCGTACTGGCAAGCAATCCACCAACGAGGTTGGGATCCCTTGTTCATCTGCACGTTGCGAGTCATTTCCAAGTAGCTGGGCAAGCCATCCACGGGGGAGGCTTCCAGACTCATGGCCAACAACTTCATGCGGTAGTCGGCGGCCACCAGAGTTTGGGCCATACGAGTGTCGGTGGCCACGGTTGTAAAGGTAACTTGCTGTGGTCCAAATGCTTGACGTACAGCCGCTTCGACAATTTGAGGTTGGAAGCTGGGGCCATTGGCTACCATGCCGCGTAACAGATTGTTCAGGCGTTGTGAGCCTTCGGGAGTTGGATCAATCGATACCGAGATGGGGGCTTGTCGTGCGGCTTCGACGGTTCGGAACGCTGTCATCAAATCTTCCACGCGGACAACAGGGCGCGAACTCTTCGTGCCCACGACGCTGCCATCACCGCGCACTTCCCAGCCTTCGGCTGGTCCAGCGATCACAATATCATTCTCTTGAGGATAGACAAACACATACTCAATGCGTTGCAGTCCAGCCAAGAACAAAATTTCTTCGGGCAGCGTCTTGTCGGCGCTGCGATGTTCCATGATCGCTTCCTGCAACTTACGCAGTGAGATCATGCGCATGGCCTGCGGCTTGGCGACTGCGCCTTGCGCACCCGCTACTGCCTGACGCAGTTCAGCCAGGCTGGCATCTTTCTGGGCTTGGGTGGCCGATTGAACAACCCCTTCGGCATCGATGCTGACACCACCGACCACACCTCGGACTAATCCAAATTGGGCGTGAGACGCGTTTCCGAGCACCCCTACCGTGCAGAGACCGACTAGGAAACCTAGATTTCGAAGCCAGCTTCGGCGGTAACTTCCGCTTGTCATGTTTGCTTTCCTCAATATTTGCCACCTAGCGCACAACCAGTGGTGCCTAGGTTAAGATTAGGGCTCGGGATATGGGATGAGGCTCCTCCTGAGAATACTTGCCCAACGATCGCTTTGCAACAAACTTCCCCAGTTCTTGGATAAGCCCTGTCGATGCAAGCCTATCTGGTCATTAGTCAAGGCTCTCGTTGGACGGATATTTTTCGCCTGCAGGGGGAGATCAGCGTTGTTATTGGACGCTCATCGGACAATCAGATTGTCATCCGTGACGACCGGGCCAGTCGCCGACATGCCGAAATAACCCTTCGTCAGGGGGTGTGGACCGTGCGTGACTTAGGGTCGCGAAATGGGACGCAAGTCAACAATCACCTCTTAGCGGACGAGCATCCTTTGGCCGACGGCGATGCGATCGTGGTGGCTGGTTGCCGGATGACGTTTGTGTTGGACCTGGCCCATGCGTTTGGGCCCCAAGCCTCGCCCGAAGCCATGTCATCGGCCGCCTCAGGTCATGTCTCCTCTGCACAAACCATCGAATTGGGACTCACTCCACCCACTATTGTCGGTCGCCGTAACTCGTCAAGGTGGTCTGGCCGCGGTGCGCCCGCAGGCGATCAAGCCAGCGACGCTATGTTCTTGTATCGCCTGGTCTACGAAATGGTGTCCATACCCAGCGCCAGCGGCTTGGCCCAATGCGCCCTGGACAAGCTGCTCGATCGATTGGGCATTACCACCGGCGGTGTGCTCCTGATAAATGCCCCCGTCCCGCCTGTACCCGCCAGTAACTCGATAACTAGTAACTCGCTAACTAGTAACTCGATAGCTGGTGGTTCGATAGCTGGTGGCGCGGCGGAATCCCCGACTGTCTCATTCCAGGCTCAGGTGCCAGGTGCTGCGATCAATGAGGGCCCGCAAGTTGTCTTGGCAGCGCGGCAAGCGCCAGGACAAGCCTACCGACGGGTCAGTGACTTTCTGGTGGCCAGCGTTGTGCGCGAAGGTAGTGCCGTGCTGGCACGTAACGTTCAGATGGATACCCAGTTGTCCCTGGCTCGCGAATCGGGACAGCGACAAACCAGCAGCATAATCTGCGCGCCGCTAAAGCAGGGGCAGCAAGTCGTCGGTCTTCTGCATGTGTACACTGCGCTGGATGAACGCATGCTGACCGATGCGGACCTGGAACTGGCCGTGGCCGTGGCCGATAGCCTGGCTGTGGCACTAAGTCACCAAAGCTCGCGCGAGCAACTCAGCCAATCATTGGCCACTAGCCAACGCAAAATCGATTTGTTGGAACGTGAGCTGGGCTGGCAGCATGAAATGGTGGGCAACAGCCCCGCTATGTTGAAGGTACGCAGCGCCATCGAGCGCGCTGGTCCAACGGGCGCGACGATATTAGTGCGAGGTGAGAGCGGCGTAGGCAAAGAGTTGGTGGCTAGAGCCATCCACATGCGCAGTCCGCGTCGCCAAGCGCCACTGGTCTGTTTAAACTGCGCAGCCCTGGCGCCGACGCTACTGGAAAGCGAACTGTTTGGCCACGAGAAAGGCGCATTCACTGGCGCCACAGAACGGAAAATCGGCAAGTTCGAAGCCGCCAATGGTGGCACGTTGATGCTCGATGAAATCGGTGAGATGATTCCAGAGTTGCAAGCCAAATTCTTGCGAGTGCTCGAGGGGCAGAGCTTCGAGCGTTTGGGTGGCAATAAACCGATCCACACGAATGTCCGTGTCATAGCCGCGACCAACCGCGATCTTGAACAAGCCGTGCGTGACAAACAATTCCGATCCGATCTCTATTTTCGGTTGCGCGTGATTGAAATCGATGTGCCTCCACTGCGCGAGCGAACCGGCGATGTGGCCATCCTGGCCGAACATTTCCTTACGATGCTTCGCGCCCATGCGGGACGTAGAATCGATGGTATTGCACCGGCCACGCTGGAGCTGTTGCAGCGATACAACTGGCCAGGAAACGTTCGCGAGCTGCGCAATGTGATCGAACGTGCCGTCGTGCTTGGCAGCAGTTCTGTTATTGAACCCGAAGACGTATCGTTGGCACCCCTAGCGCCTCTGGTGCCCGCACCGTTGGGGCAAGCGACGGGGACTGGCGATGCGAACAATGCACCGACGAACTCGTCCTTAACCGCATCGTCAAATGTGCAAATGCCCTTTCGAGCGATCAGTTTAGAACAACTCGAGAAAGAGCATATCCTTGCCACGCTGGCCGCGTACAAAGGTAACAAGAGTCGCGCGGCCATCGTTTTGGGAGTTGAACGTTCTACGCTCGACCGCAAACTCAAAAAGTATGAACAAGATGAGGTATGAACTCGTAGCCACCGTCGCCAGACGGTGGACTAGGTAGCCACTGTCGCCAGACGGTGGACT
>JADLDX010000929.1 GCA_020846515.1 Pirellulaceae bacterium | reverse complement strand
GGTCGGTACATCGGCGAAGAGTTAACGTTGGCGCTTTGTTTGCTGAATGTACTTCCCCAACTGAAGGGGCCGGTTATCACCAATTGCGCGACCAGCAGCTTGTCTAAGCACCTGGCGGCGAAGTTCGATGCTGTCCATCATCAATCAGCGGTGGGTGAAGCAAATGTGGTTGATGAAATGATCGCCAGGAAAGCGGTCTTTGGTGGCGAAGGCAATGGCGGTCCCATTGACCCCCGCGTCGGACTGGTGCGAGACAGCTTTGTGGGGATGGCGCTGGTTTTAGAACTCATGGCTCGTCAAGCCACTTCGATCAGTCAAATCGTAGCCACGCTGCCTGAGTTCTCCATGGTCAAAGACAAGATCAGCTTGCCCGCTTCCAAGTTACCGATCTTGTTGGATAAACTATCTCGAGAAATGTCCTCAACCAGCAGCAGTCGGTTGGATGGCCTCCGACTAGACTGGCACGATCGTTGGTTGTTGGTCCGAGGCAGCAATACCGAACCCATCGTGCGGTTGATCGCCGAAGCTCCCACCGTTGAAGCGGCTCAGCAGTTGTGCAATCGAGCTCGCGAGTTATCTAGCGGGCTGTAGTTGCCCGCATCGTTTACCCACAGCAGACCCCACAGCGTGACAACTCCCAAACGCGCCGCGATATCGTTCATCTTCATCACGGTCGTGTTAGACGTGTTGTCGTTGGGCGTGATTATTCCTGTCCTACCCAGTCTGGTTGAATCGTTCGTTGAAGGCGGCGAAAAAAACGCCGCCCTGTATTACGGGCGTTTCGCGACGGCATGGGCCATGATGCAATTCATTTTTGCACCCATCTTGGGCGCACTGAGCGATCGTTTTGGGCGCCGACCAGTTTTGCTACTGTCGTGCCTGGGTCTCGGGCTGGACTATATCCTGATGGCCTTAGCGCCCAATCTTGAGTGGCTGTTCATTGGCCGTGTGATATCAGGCATAACGGCAGCCAGCTTCTCCACCGCCGCGGCTTATATAGCCGACGTGACGCCTCCGGAAAAACGCGCGGGCAGTTACGCTCTGTTTGGTGCGGCTTGGGGATTGGGCTTTGTCTTAGGACCAGCCGTTGGTGGCTGGCTGGGGCAATACGACCTGCGTTGGCCGTTCTGGTTGGCCGCAGCGCTGACGCTCATGAATGCGGCTTACGGCTTCTTCGTCTTGCCCGAATCGCTCCCCAAGAGCAACCGACGAGCCTTCTCCTGGACGCGAGCCAACCCCGTCGGCTCCCTGCGACTACTGCGAGCTTATCCTGGACTGCTCAGCTTGGCTGCGATCATCCTGCTGTATCAACTGGCTCACCAGGTTTTACAAAGTGTCTTCGTGTATTACTCAAAGTATCGATATGGTTGGGAGGAGCAAGTCGTCGGTTTTACACTGATGGCCGTGGGCATAGCCAGTATCTTCATGCAAGCCTTTCTCGTGCGGCGAGCCGCTGCTCTGCTCAGCGATCGAACGATGCTGATCCTGGGACTGGTATTCGGTGCGGCAGGCTACGCGATTTATGGCCTGGCCCCAACAGCCACGTTGTTCTGGTGCGGTATACCAGTCTTTGCCTTGGTTGGCTTTTTCTCACCGGCCATTCAAAGCATGATGACCAAACGCGTAGGGGTCGACGAGCAAGGTCAATTGCAGGGCGTCAACAGTTCGCTGATGGGCATCGCCGGTATGATTGGACCAGGCATCTTCACCAACATCTTCCACTATGCGGTAGGTTGGAATGAAACATGGGCCGCTGGCTGGATCGGTGCCCCCTTCTTTTTCGCGGCTATGCTGCACGCGGCCGCCTTGCTGATCGTCCTGGTCATGTTTTCACGCACCGCTACGCCGCCTACTATAGAGAAGTAGGCGTTGATCATAGTTTGGTCCGACAACCGTGGGCTAGCGCCCTGGGGTTAATCAGCCGGAACGCGCTAGCGCCCGGTTTTGCCTGCCTAAAGACCGACAACCGTGGGCTAGCGCCCTGCGGCTGATCAGCCGGTACGCGCTAGCGTCCGGTTTTCCCCTTCAGCGACAAGCCATCGAGCGCCAGAGACGATAAGATACTTTATATGTCAACTAATCCAAACTCCACGACCACAATGCTTTCTTCGCTCGACGCTTTGGTCTTTGACAATCGGTTTGTCCGCGAGTTACCAGCCGATCCGGAGCCGCGTAACTTTAGGCGTCCGGTCGCACAGGCTGCCTATTCACGCGTCAACCCGACACCAGTAGCCGCTCCGAAATTGATCGCCTATGCAGAGGAAGTTGGCCAGTTGCTGGATCTGCATATCGACCCATTTGTCACACCAGAATTTGCGGAAGTGTTCGGCGGCAATCGCTTGTTGCCTGGGATGGATCCGTTTGCCATGTGTTATGGTGGTCATCAATTCGGCAACTGGGCAGGCCAGTTGGGTGATGGTCGAGCGATCAACTTGGGCGAAGTCATCAACGCGCGGGGCGAACACTGGACGCTGCAATTAAAGGGAGCCGGTCCCACGCCCTATTCACGTACCGCCGATGGCCTGGCCGTGCTGCGGTCCTCGGTGCGTGAGTTCCTGTGTAGCGAAGCCATGCATCATCTCGGTGTACCAACCACGCGGGCGCTGAGCCTGGTGACAACCGGTGAACACGTCCAGCGGGATATGTTTTATGACGGCAATCCCCAAGCAGAGCCGGGGGCTGTCGTCTGTCGCGTCGCGCCGTCGTTTACACGCTTCGGTAATTTCCAGATCTTCGCCGCCCGCGGAGATACCGACAACCTACGACGTCTGGTCGAATACACGATTCGCCACGACTTCCCCGCTCTTGGCTCGCCTACGCCAGAAGTTATTGGTGCATGGTTTGCCGAAGTGTGCCGACGAACTGCCGAGATGGTGGTGCACTGGATGCGCGTTGGCTTTGTGCATGGTGTGATGAATACCGACAACATGTCCATCCTGGGATTAACCATCGACTATGGCCCATATGGCTGGCTAGAGGACTACGATCCAGGTTGGACACCCAACACGACCGATGCGCATGGCCGTCGCTATTCGTTCGCTCAACAACCTCACATCGCCATGTGGAATCTGGTGCAACTGGCCAATGCTTTGGTGCCGCTGTTGCCCGAGCCCGCGCCACTGCAAGCGGCCATCGACGCGTACGCCGAAATATACAACCAAACCTGGCCCGAGATGATTGCCCAAAAACTAGGGCTGGCCAGTTACCAAGCCGAGATCGATCGGCCCTTGATCGATCAACTGTTTGAAACGTTGCCCAAGATCGAAACCGATATGACGATCTTCTTTCGCCACTTGTCGAACTTTGACCAGTCGTACGCCAACCGTAATGCCATCGAGTTACTCCAACCGATTGCCGAAGCCTTTTATGTGTCCGCGCAGTTAACAGAAGAGGCGATTCAGCCTTTGGCTAAGTGGTTGCGAGACTACGCAAAACGCTTGGAAAGCAACACCCTTTCGACTCAAGAGCGAGCCGAAAAGATGCACGCCTTGAATCCCAAGTATGTCCTGCGCAACTATCTGGCCCAAATGGCAATCGACAAAGCCGAAACGGGCGATGCCTCGCTGATCATGGAGTTGCTGGAAGTTCTTCGTCGTCCCTATGACGACCAGCCGCAGTATCAACAGTATGCCGCTCGGCGTCCCGAATGGGCCCGGCATCGCGCGGGTTGTTCGATGTTGTCATGCAGTTCCTAATAGGACAGCGCCGTTCTTCGTAGCCACCCGCTGCCAAGCGGTGGACTTCGCCTGCTGCCCTAGTTCAATGCCCAAGTCCACCTGCTGCCCAACTCCACCGTCTGGCGACGGTGGCTACAAGAGTCCACTGCTGCCCAACTCCACCGTCTGGCGACGGTGGCTACAAGAGTCCACCGTCTGGTGACGGTGGCTACGATCTGATCAAGTGCCGCGACGGTTACCGTACCAGTAGATGTGACTGCGCTGGCAGAAATGAAATTGATGTTCATCGCACCAGGGCTGGAGCCATTGGGCGCGAGCGTCCAAGGTGTCGACGTCGGTGCCTTCGGGCATGAGCCAGACATTGTCAGGTGAGACACTGCCCAACTCTTGCAAGTAGTTGAGTACTTCCTGGCAGTCATGCATGTCGCTGACGACGAACTTCAACTGGCAGCGATACTCGCTCAACCAACGACGCAGCAAATCGGGTCGCTGGCGCCGAGCCTGATGTTGCGCGTGCCAGTGGGGGTGCTCTTGGGCAGGGGGAGCAGAACTGGCCAATTTGGGGCTGATCGACAGCAGGTCGCAGTGGAAAGCCTGGTCGACGGTACCGGCGGTCTCGATGGTGACGCGTTTCCCAGCGCTGCGCAGTTGTGCGGTCAGCGGCTCGATGGCCGGGAAAATCAACGGTTCGCCGCCGGTAACGACTACGTCTGCTTCGCTGAACTGCAGAGCCCTTTGTACGACCTGCTCGACCGAGAAAGTTTCACCCTCGGGACGCCAGGAAGTGAAGGGCGTATCGCAGAACCAGCAGCGAAGATTGCAGCCGCTGGTACGCAGGAAGACGCTGGGCGAACCGGTCCACAGACCCTCACCCTGGCGGCTGGCATACAGTTCGGCAATGCGTAGTCGATTCTCTGCGGGCGAGCCCCCCTTTCGCACTTCGGCTTCAGCTCTCATACTGCCCACGTCAACCATGTTGGATGAATTTGTAATTTCGATGTTTACCCTGAGAAATTCGCCCAGTTAGGCTGCCAAGGCACCTGCTTCGACGGTGGTTGAAGCCCTAATTGTTTTGTAGTTTTTGGTTAGGAAAGCTGTATCGTGACCACGCCGTTCCAAGAAACGCTTGAAACGTTCGACAATTCATACCCAGATCGTGAGTATACGATCGAGATTACCTGTCCGGAATTCACCTCGGTCTGCCCCAAGACTGGCCAGCCCGATTTTGGTGTTCTGACCTTTCGATACGTGCCCGATCGCTTGTGCGTGGAGCTGAAGAGCCTCAAACTGTACCTGCAACGTTTCCGCAACGAAGGCATTTTTTATGAAAATGTCACCAATCGCATTCTGGACGATTTTGTCATGGTTGTGAAGCCACGTCATGTGACACTGGAAAGCGATTGGGGTGCTCGCGGAGGCATTACTACCATCGTAACTGTTTCTTATGATCGAGAGAGCGAATCAGCATGAGCGATCGACCGAGTGTGATTCTGAGTGGTTTTGGCGACGAAGCGGCCAACGATAAACTGGCCGTCCAGCAATTTGCCGCCTTCGCTGCTTTGGGTTTAAAGTACTATTCGATTCGTTTCATCGACGTCGGCGAAGGCATTAAGAACGTGATGCTGCTGTCGGCGGCCGAATTGAAAAAGGTCAAGCAGATGCAGGCCGAATACGGTCTGAGCGTCGCCACCGTCGGCTCGCCGATCGGTAAAGTCAAACTGCTGGATGTCGACGATGGAACTTCCAATCGATTTGTACCGTTCAAGCAATACTTGTCCAAAGACGTCAAGCATGCCTGCCACGTCGCGAACGAATTGGGTACCAAGTTGATTCGCGGGTTCTCCTTTTATCATCCCGTGGGCACCAAGCCAGAGGAGCACATCCCGCAAGTTGTCGACCAACTGGGCAAGATATCGGACGAATGCGACAAAAATGGGTTGACCTTCGGCCTGGAGGTCGAAGCCAACCTGGTGGGCCAAACCGGCAAACTGCTGGCCGAAATTCATAAGAAGGCCAAGCATCCCGCGCTGGTCACCATTTTTGATGGCGCCAACTTAGTATGCCAGGGCATGTCAGCCGGCGAAGTGTACGCCGAGTACCAGGCAATGAAGCCGGGATTGGGTTGGGTACACATCAAAGACTACCGTCATCCGGCCGGCACGGGTCGCGTGACGCATGTCGATGAAGCCGCACTCAAGAACTTCGTCCCAGCCGATATGGGCGATACCGGGCACGAAGCCATCCTGCGCGATCTGGCTACGGAACTGCCCAAGATCGAAAAACGTATGCTCAAGCGCGGCGCGCCGGGCGTCATCTTCGATCTGGAACCACACGTCAAAGGCGGTGGCCAGTTCGGCGGCTTTAGCGGCCCAGACGGATTCGGCGTGGCCATGCGCGGACTGTGCCGGACCCTGGACTACGTTGGTATCGATTACGATCTGCGAGATTTTGATACGATCAAAGCCAGTCGCGGTTTTTAATAAGAGCCACTAATGTGCGGAATCACTGGGGCATTATGGTTCGAACCATCCGGGGCCGTGGCAGCCAGCACGCTCGATGCCATGACCGATGCCCTAGTGCATCGCGGCCCCGATGATCGCGGCGTTTTTCTCCAGCCGCTCCAGCACGATGTAACCGGCATCACGCCAGGCGTCGGACTAGGTTTCCGTCGCCTGTCGATCATCGATCTGGATGGTGGTCATCAGCCGATGACCAACGAAGACGG
>JADLDX010000928.1 GCA_020846515.1 Pirellulaceae bacterium | reverse complement strand
GCCGCGGCGCGCTTGCATATCCATGCCAGCCGACGTGCGTACGGACTGGGTCCAAGGCAACACGCGGAGGTTCCAACTTGGTTGTCGCTCAATCATGGGTTACTTCTCACTCTGCGTAATGGCGTAGGTAGCGAAGGTGCGGGCGGTCTTCAATCGATCCACAAACGCACCTGCTTCATCGCCAGCCTGTAGACCGGAGCTGTTAATCGCACCGGTAAACGGATTGACGGTCAACCATGCATTGCCAACGTCATTGACATTGGCATTGAAGGTCGAGGTATCTTCTGGAATCTCTAGCTCCATAGGAGGTGTCGACAGGGAAACTTGTTCGGTCCTGCCTATCAACACGTGCAGCAGCGATGTGGCTGCGGTTGGACCGACAACACCGTTATCCCAGTAAGCGATACGGCCTTGAGCATTGAAAACGATCATCGCCAACCCCACCGCGTTCGTCGAAAGTTCGACGCCGCTTTGGCCGAAACCGCTGACGGTCAGGTCAACGCAAGTGCCGCGTGGAAGCGTGAGCGTTTGCAAAAACGATTTGGTCGGCTTGCGATACATGCGGAACCGCGCATCGGTCGTCACCCGCGTAGTGGCGAGGAGATCGCCCTCCTGACCGAAAGGCGGATTGGTGAACTTGACCGCTGCCAGTGCGCCGGTAACGATGATGCTCTCGATGCGATAGATGCTCTGGCGATCGTCCAACTGTAAATAATCTCCACCTCCGAAGACCGCGGGAGCCGCACTCAGTAAGTTCGCCTCGCCCACGTTCAACGTCAGCGTGTCCAAGTAGTTGTAGCTATCGGAATCGGATAGCGTTCCTGTCGTTCGAGTCGTGTCCCCTTCGTAGGGCGGAAAGACTTGACCAATCGATAGACGCGTAACCATGTTGGGCGAAGTTGCGTCGGACCGTTCCAGGATGACTGCCACCGGCGAATTGCCAGCGATCGCACGGGCCTGGGCCGCTTCAAAATGTGCCCTGACCATGTTGCTAGCCGAACTCACCTTCTCATCGTGCAACAAGCTCTTAATGGAGGGCAATGTCACCGC
The DNA here is from genome assembly GCA_020846515.1 of Pirellulaceae bacterium. Taxonomy (GTDB): domain Bacteria; phylum Planctomycetota; class Planctomycetia; order Pirellulales; family Pirellulaceae; genus Aureliella. Next base: position 1,799 of record JADLDX010000928.1, on the reverse strand, counting down.
TGCCAAGACGGTCAGCGCGGCCATCACCACCAACAACTCAACCAACGTATAAGCGCTACGTCCAGAACCAAACCTTGTTTCGCGCTGCAATGGCAATGTTGTGGAGTGCAGCGTGACGAGCCGCATGCTTGGATAGCGCAGTGTCAGGCACGCGAGCGCTGCTCGCGGCAGACCTGTTTTCGGCGGTGCAATTGCCTTGATCACGCGCGAGCTCCGTTATTCAAGTAAAAGATCATGATTGGAGACATTGTCGGCCGCCTGATTTGCATTGCTGATCAATCCAACCCCAGGCGCATCGGTGCTGGGGACAAATACATTTTGCGATGTGGCAAACACGTTGACGGGTCGATCGATGCCGAACTGCTTGTCTGTTCCCGATGAGACGACCAAGGGGACCACCGTCCAAGGCTTCTGGGTCAACGTTGCATCACCCCATTGCGGAGCCGTTCGCAACGGATCGAAGGCATCCGGAGACGTGGCTTTGTAGCCCAGATTCAATTCACTGGCATAACCCGCCGGCCAGCGAATCCAGCTGATCGGCTCACCCCATGCATCGATGAACTCGGCGAAACCATCACCGTCGGTGTCGCCGATCTCCGAAGCGGCAAATCCCTCCAATGCCGAGCCTCCTCCAGAGGTCGAATGGGCCACGATCGCGTACAAGCACTCGGCCGATTCGTAGCGGTCGGACCAATGCGGCGAGGGTTTCGTGGATGGGATCGGTGTGGCTGCCGGGGCCGTGTCTAAGACCTGGCCCATCCGGAAATAATTTCGCAACACGTTGTACTCACGCCCCGGCGAACCTTTGAAGTTCATGTTCCCGTTAGTGAGGGTTAAATTCCGATTCGTAGGCGTATAGGCCAAGTCAACGTAGCTGTCGGGCATCTCCATCCGCATCATGTCTTTGAGGAACAGGCTGCGCAGGGTGGCTACTTGTCGCGGTGTGATCCATTTCTTCTGCAAGGCCTCAGCCGGGACGGGCAACTTCACCGAACGATAGCGATAACCCTCCCAACGCTCCAACAGAACGGCATTGATCTTGTCGATCGTACCACGCGTGCGCGTGCGCAATGCGTCTTGCTGGGCACCGGCCAAGGTGTACAGCACCATCCCCGCCATCACGCCAATAATGGCGATGCTGACCAACAGCTCGACCAGCGTGAATGCTAAGCGACTGCGGCGGATTTGAGTTTTCATTGCACGAGCAGCCATGGTCTCGTTGCCTCACTTTGCGACAAGTTTCTCAGCTTGGGACACTTCCGGCCCTCAGCTGGCGTTATTGATTAGGTAAGCAATTCCTAGTCCAAATTGCATTATTTGCTTTCGCCGTCGAGCGGCGAAATAAGTTGATCGATTTGAAAAGTGTTTGAATGTGTGTGGGTGCCACTGAGGAGCGGGACGCGATTGCGTCGGCCGCAGCACGTGGAAAACCAGTGGGATTAATTGGAGAGCGAGTCGTCCAAGGTTCCTTCGCTAAAGTTGGTGACGTTGTCCAATTGGGACGTGCCCGCCGAGTTCATAAAGCGTGTGAATTGCGGCGTGGGGTGCGTCCCAGTGCCGATCGTAGCGACCAAGTCGAGGCTATCACCGCTGTTGGCGGAGCCAGCGGCTTCGCCGTTGGATGGTTTGAACATGTAGAACAATCCATCCTGGCCACCGTAGTTGTCGTCCAACCCAGCCGAGACAACCTGGAACGTCTTCTCGTTCATGAAGCGCAAGTACTAGTTGCGGCTGACAACCGAAGTGTCGGCTGGAGAGTACTTGGTGTTCACGGCAGACGAACGGAACGGATAAACGAT
>JADLDX010000927.1 GCA_020846515.1 Pirellulaceae bacterium | reverse complement strand
TCCGCTGTGGCGCTACGATGGCTATTTCGTGCTGGCTGACTTGCTTGATCGGGTTAATCTGTGGGACCGATCGCGCGCTGAGTTATCGATGGGCATTGAGCAGCTCTATTTTCGACCGGGCGCGAGCCAACATCAGGATAGTCCTTACGACCGTGATCGATGGTTGATGGTCTATGCACTCGCTTCCATTTTTTACCAGTGGATCGTGACCGTGTTGGTAGTCGTCGTGGTATACAGCACCCTGAGGGTCGTTCGCTTGGAAGTCTTAGGAGCCGCACTGGTCACACTCATCTTGGCATCTGCGTTCGTCAGGCCACCGTTGCGCCGATTGGTGGCGTTGTTGGGTGACAGGCATCGATTGCGCCGCCTGCGCGCGGGCCGCGTGGGCATGACGTTGGTGATCGTCTTGTGTCTATTGGCCGGATTCATAGCCTGGCCATTGCCTTGCCATGTGCAAGCTCCCGTGCTGGTGCGACCACTTGAAATGCACCCGGTGGTGATTGTGGCGGGTGGTCAGTTGCAGAGCTGTGTCGCCGAGGGTGTAGTTGTTAGCCAGGGCCAGCGGCTGGCTCAACTGTCTTCGCCCATGGATGAGTTAGCGATTGCTGCAAAACAGGGCGAACTGGCCAGGCAACGAACTCATCTAGAGGGCTTGGAAGCCAAACGCGGTAATGAACCCATCATCGGCGCTCAGATCGGCTCGACCAAACAGGCCATTCAGGGGCTAGAAAGCGAACTGCAACGCTTGTTGGCCAGCGCAGCGAATTTAGAGATTCGAGCACCCGTGGCTGGTCGAGTGATTGCGCCTGCTAGTCGACCATCGCGTCTGCATTCCAAGACGTGGTCCGATCAGCCCATAGAACCGGTGACTGGAACGGACGTCTCTGTAGAACGCGCGTTTGATGAGATGGAGTTCTGGAGTGGCACTCCCTTGGAAAGAGCCAACCTTGGTTGTTTTCTGTTACCCGGGCAGCACCTGTGTCAAATAGCTGCGACCGACGCTGCGTTGGAAGGGTTGGTCTACCTGACTCAATCGCAGGTCGAGTGGATTCAAGTTGGGCAGTCGGCCAACTGTCGACTACCAGCGCTTCCAGCTGATACCTTTCGCGGTGAGATTGTTGAAGTGGCAGCCTCCGCGCAGCGCGACATACCGATCCAGCTTGCCCAGAGTGGAAGTATTCCAACTCGGCCCGTAGGTCCATCGCGTTTTGAGTCGGTGGAGCCGCTGTACGTGGCCCGAATCCGCTTCGATTCAGTTGCTCGAACACCGATTCCTTTTTCAAGTGGCCTGGTATCCATCCAAGCCAGACCACTACCCATGGCCACTCGGCTTTGGCGACTGCTGAGCGAAACGTTTCATCGTCGTTGAAAGGCGAGCCCTGCGATGGAGTCAGCTGGACAGTCCAGACACGTCGACGTGATGCAGTACCTTATCGAGCTAATTTCCAACTATCGACAAGCACATCGCCGCGCAGGTCGTTGTACAGCACTCGCAGTTCGGACTGAGCGTTGATCCACAGGGCAGGGGGCATTTCGTTGTCACCAGAGGTCAAATGCAAATCGTTCTCAATCAGACCGATACGATCTCCCTGGTCAGCGAACCATACGCCCAAACATGCCTCTAGGTCCATGCTCATACCAATGCGGGCGTTATCGATCAGCATTATGTTTCGGACCTCAACATTGTGCACGCGATGAACCTCTAATTGCCCCAATTGTCGATCGAGCAATCGAATAGTGCCGTCGCGATGACCTGAATAAATTTTGCCCGCTTGGGTATAGACCAAGCAACTAGGTTCAGAGCCGTGATCAGCCAGTTTGGATAGTTCGTCGATGTCTAAACGCAACTCACTGACAATCTTTGCGGCGCCAACGGCCAATAAGTCACCTTGGGCTGACCAGGCCAAGCAGGCACCCCTGCCGCTCAAAGGATACTTCTTGACGTTTAAGCCATCTGAATCGATAGCAGCCAAAAACAATTCGCTCGAGTTTCCGGTCCAAGCTAGTTTGGAGGAATCAGGGGAGAAGGCTATCGCACTGACGTTATCGGTTTGTGGATAAAAGAACTCGATGGGCGATGAATGGTCATCTTCAAGGCAAGTAACGACCAGCCCACGCTCTTCATGCGCGCGTGCCCACTTGCGATTGTCCGGGGATATGGCCAAAGCGACAACCCTGCCTGCACCTTGCGCGATAGAGACTGGCTGGTTTGAACTGTCATCAACATTGTGCTCGAGTTTGTGATTGACTTGTTCGCTGGCTCGTTCGCCAACAGTTTCGTCCGTGGCTACAGAAGGTTTGGGCAAAGTGAAGATACGAGCGCGGGGCGCTGGCGACTTTGGCGGCAGTTCCACTTTCTGAACCGAGCCATCTGGGCGGCCGATCAGTGCATATTGACCGGAGTTCGACCAGGAAGCGCTGCTACTAAACTGAAACGTTCGGTATTCGAAAGTAGGTTTCGATGACGGTGGCGGCGGAGCCAACCGGACACCAATCAATTCGCCCGTGTAGGAGGCTGCTATCAACCACTGATCTTGTATGGTCACTGATGTGATAGGATCAACCGCCAATTGCCAAAGGAGAGGTGGGCTGTCGCTTGAGGACGTGTCGTTCCAGATCGCGATGGAACCATTGGCCAGACTACCGGCCAACAGATCTCCTCGCATAGCCAGCGAAGTGTATTCCTGCGAGTTGCGCGTGGCGGCCGCTTGCAACACCTTAGCTGGATTGTCAGCCGCAAAAATGTCGGAACCGTCAGCGAAGTGAGCGGCCACCCACATGCTCGCGCTGTCCGGCGTCCAGGTAGAGGTAACCAACCGTGAGTGGAAAGGGACCTCATATCCGGTGAAGGGCGGCTGGAAGTCAGCCACCCACAGCGATGTCTCGGTAGCCTGCACAGCAATTTTCTTCCCGTCCGGCGAGGCAGACATCCATGTATTGCGGCGGCTGGCTGGCAACGATACGCTTTCGCCCGTTTCAATATTGAGCAGTTTCACATCGCGGTAACGCGAACCACAGGCGATCCATTGTGCATCATGGGAAAACTCCAACGACTCAACCGTCGTAACCATGCCAGGTAACTTCTTTACCAGCTGGCGGGTCGTCAAGTCATAAATTCTTGGAAACGAGCGACCGGAAAAAATATCAGCACTACCCCCGGTTGCCAACCAGCGGCCATCGCGGCTAATGGCCAACGCATGTAGCGACTTCACGCCGGTCTGAATGGTATCTACCAGTTGCCCACTGGGAACGTCAATCAAATAGACATTCCCATTTGCAGCAGCCGCTGCAACATGCGTACTATTGGGAATGGCGCGCACCTCATCAATGCTTACATCCAGATCCAACAACGGTTTGACTTGTTTGGCAATATCCTCTCGCAGCAATCGCCATTCGACTCGCGACTCAGCCTCCGGGTGCAACTTCACTAGCATATCGAGCAATTGTCGCGATTCTGCGTAGTTCTTCTGATGCCAGGCAGAGTAGGCTTCGCGAATCCCTTTTTGCCAAGCCAGCTCTTCAAATTGCGTCTGTTCCGCCACCGCTTTCCGCCGCAATTCTTCAGTCAGTTGGGCCAGTTCTCTGGCCCGCTGCTCTTCAAAAGTCAATTGCGAATTGGCTGCGGACAATTGGAGATTCTGCTTGCGATAGATGGAGTTGTTTCGCAAGGTAAGTACTAACACCAGGCACGTGGTCAGAATCAAGATGGCTGCCACGGCGGCGCTTGCTTGATGACGTACCGACCAGCGCCAAATCTGTTCATGTATTGGCAGTGGGCGTGCGAGCGTGGGATCGCCCCGCAAAAAACGATCGAGGTCATCGCGCAAGTCTGCTGCCGATGCAAATCGATCCTGCGGTTTAGTCTCCAAGCACTTATCGCAAATCGTGACCAAGTCTTTCGGCGCGTCAACGCACAGTTTGCGTACCGATGGCAGTGGCACATTGATATTGGTGATGCGTTCTTGAACGCTACTCATGCTCGCAAATGGATTTTGACCCGAGAGCAATTCGTACAACACGATGCCGATTGCGTAAATATCTGTACCAGGGCCATGGTCATCGATCTTGCCCGTCAATTGCTCGGGAGCCATGTAGCGAGGTGTACCGACCAACATGCCAAAACAACTGATTTGTGTTGCATCCAGATCCGTTAACCGCGCCAATCCAAAATCGGTCAAACGAATGTGTGCGCTGTCTAGCGGTTCACCGGGCTGTCGATCGATGAGAATATTGTCTGGCTTGATGTCGCGATGCAAGACATTATTCTCATGCGCATGGGCCAGCGCGTCCGCTAAATCTCGCACCAGCCGCGCTGCCAGCGTCACACTGATTCGAGTTTGGCGCAGATGTTGGGTCAAAGATGCGCCTGAGACCAACTCGCACAATTGCCAGGTGGCGTCGGCCGATTCGGATACCTCCAGCACGCGAACAATGTATGGGTGACTCAGACGCGCCGCGGCTCGTGATTCACGCAAGAACCGTTGTCGCAAGGCAGCATTGCTCAACAGTTCTGGACGTAGAAACTTGATGGCCACGTCGCGCTTCAACCACAAGTCGTAGACCTGGTAGACGATGCCAAAAGCACCACTGCCAATCTCAGCTACCATTTGAAATCGCTCGGGCATGATCGGCGCAACCGCCAGGCGTTCCACACCTGGCTCCAACACACCGTCGGTTGGTGAGGGCGTTACCAGCACATCGCGCAGAGCGCGTATGGCCTTAGTCAATTGAGGATCAAGTGCTTCGACAGCGCGATCCATCTCTGGGGCATCGACATTTTGACGCAACCGCTCATCGTAAGCGGCGATCTGAGTCAACATGCTATCGAGTGGCAGATCCGGTTGGTCAGACGCGGCAACATCATGCTTGGAGCCATCAGATTCAGCCATCGTGTAAGCAAATCATTCCATGTGATGCGGTCAGCAATCGATGTTTACGATGCTTTGAAGATGACGTGTTCCAAATAGTTGATGCATCAAGTATTTACTGCAATCGATGTTTCAACTGGTGGAGAGCATCCAGCCAACGCCGCCACACGGAAGATA
>JADLDX010000926.1 GCA_020846515.1 Pirellulaceae bacterium | reverse complement strand
GCCGGCACATTTTAACAGAACGCGAGCAGGTGACCGCTCAGGGGCGACTATGCGACTGGAGGATTTGGCTGCCGGCGGTTAAGATGGTGGGTCCGGCAATGCCTTTGTTGGGCCGGTTAACCTCCCATTTTGTCGACACAGGAAGCCTCTTTCAGCCATGTCCACCGCCAGCGGTTCGCCACGAACCATGTTCCAAAAGATCTGGGATAACCATGTCGTCCACGCCGAACCAGGCAAGCAAGCGATGCTATACATCGATTTGCATCTGGTGCATGAGGTCACCAGCGCTCAAGCTTTCGAGGGCTTACGCCTGGCCGCTCGCAAGGTCCGACGTCCGGAACGCACCATTGCGACTCCCGACCACAATGTGCCGACCAGCGATCGGCATCTGCCTATCGCCGACCCAATTGCCAGGCAACAGGTCGACACGCTCCGCGAAAACTGCAAGCAGTTCGGCATTCGCTTGTACGATCTAAATGATGTCAACCAAGGTATCGTCCACATCATTGGTCCGGAGCTGGGTTACACACAACCTGGCATGACCATCGTCTGTGGTGATAGCCATACGGCTACGCATGGTGCATTTGGCGCCCTGGCCTTTGGTATCGGAACGAGCGAAGTGGAGCATGTGCTGGCCACTCAAACACTGCTGCAATACCTACCCAAGACTTACGAACTGCGAGTCAATGGCGCACTGGCCCCCGGCGTTACAGCCAAGGACTTGATCCTGTACCTGATCGGTCAGATTTCGACTGATGGTGGCACGGGCTATGTGCTCGAGTATACCGGCTCTGCTATTCGGGCTTTGTCGATGGAAGAGCGCATGACAGTCTGCAATATGTCGATCGAAGCCGGCGCCCGCGCTGGACTGATCGCACCAGATGAAATCACATTTGAATACATGCGAGGTCGTCCGTTTGGACCACGCGACTATGACGCGGCCGTGGCCAAGTGGCGAACGTTGCCGAGCGATCCTGGTGCCCAGTACGACAAGGTGCGCATCTTCGAAGGACGAGACATCGAACCACAAGTCACTTGGGGTACCAACCCGGGTCAAGTGACTTCGATCAGTGCCAAAGTGCCTAACCCGGCTGACTATCGCGACGAGACGGACCAAAAAACGACCGCGCGATCGTTGGAGTATATGGGACTGAGCGCTGGTACTCCCCTGACCGACATTAACATCAATCGAGTCTTCATCGGATCCTGTACCAACGCGCGCATCGAAGATCTACGCGCAGCGGCTCAAGTCGTCCGTGGCTATCGCGTGAGTTCCAAGGTCAATGCCATGGTCGTACCGGGCAGTGGTCAAGTGAAACGTCAGGCCGAACAAGAGGGGCTGGATGCTATCTTCCGCGAAGCAGGGTTTGACTGGCGCGAAGCAGGTTGCAGCATGTGCCTGGCCATGAACCCCGATCGCTTGGAACCAGGCGAGCGATGTGCCTCGACCAGCAATCGCAATTTCGAAGGACGACAGGGCAAAGGTGGGCGCACCCACTTAGTATCACCAGCCATGGCTGCCGCAGCCGCCATCGAAGGTCACTTCACCGACATTCGTCAGTGGAACTACAAGAGCTAACCAACCGCCACGGTCCCTATTTCCAAACACGAACTTACTCGCATATAAAAACACGATAACATGCAAGCCTTTACCAAGCACACGGGTCTGGTCGCGACAATGGATCGCGCCAACGTGGATACCGATCAGATTATCCCGAAGCAATTTCTCAAGCGCATCGAACGTACCGGCTTCGGCCAATACTTGTTCTTCGATTGGCGGTTCCTGGACAATGGTCAACCCACTCCGGAATTTGAATTGAACTTGCCACGTTTCGCTGGCGCGTCGATTCTGGTGGCCCGCCGCAATTTTGGCTCGGGTTCCAGTCGTGAGCACGCGGTTTGGGCGTTGGATGACTACGGATTTCGAGCCGTCCTAGCCCCATCGTTTGCCGATATCTTCTTCAGTAACTGCTTCAAGAATGGCGTGCTGCCGATCGTCTTGAGCGAAGAACAGATCGAAGACATCTTTGCGCGAACGACCAACACGCCGGGCTACAAACTGACCGTCGATTTGGAAAAGTGCCAGATTAGCGACGAGCAAGGCTTATGTGTCGGCTTTGAAGTTCAGGAGTCGCGTCGTCATTCGCTTTTGCATGGGCTGGATGACATCGCGATCTCGCTTGAGCAAGCGGACAAGATTTCCCGCTACGAACAACTCCACGGCATAGCATAGGTAGTCATGACCGATTTTCTATCGCGAGGCAGTTATCCCCAAACACGGCTGCGGCGGCTGCGGCGCGCGCCGTGGATTCGTGACTTGGTGACCGAACATCGTTTGACGGCTAGCGATTTGATCTGGCCGCTGTTCGTGCTGGATGGTCAAGGACGTTCGGAACCGGTAACAAGTCTTCCGGGAGTGAGTCGCTTAAGCATTGATCGCTTGTTGGAAGAAGTTTCTAAAGCGGTCGATATGGGTATTCGTTTGATTGCTTTGTTCCCAGTGACACCACCGGATCTCAAGACACCTGATGGCGACGAAGCACTTAACGGCAATAACTTGATTTGTCGTGCAACCCAAGCCATTCGTCAGCGTTTCGGAGATAAGATCGGGGTCATGTGCGACGTGGCCTTGGATCCCTACACGTCGCATGGACAAGATGGCTTGGTGCGCGACGGCTATGTGGTCAATGACGAAACGGTCGCCGTCTTATGCCAACAGGCTGTCGTCCAGGCGCAGGCCGGGGCTGATATGATTGCTCCATCCGACATGATGGATGGCCGCATCGGTGCCATTCGCCAACAGTTGGATGCCCACGGCTTTCAACAAGTCTTGATCATGTCGTATGCGGCCAAATACGCATCGGCTTATTATGGTCCGTTCCGCGATGCGGTCGGATCGAAATCCAGTCTCGGCTCAGGTGATAAAAAAACCTACCAGATGCAACCCTCGGCCAGCGATGAAGCCATGCATGAAGTGGCGCTTGACCTGGCTGAGGGTGCCGACATCGTCATGGTGAAACCGGGTATGCCGTATCTGGACATCGTTTCGCGAGTCAAACGCGAGTTCCACGTACCAACTGCCGTTTATCAAGTCAGCGGCGAATACGCCATGCTGGCTGCAGCAGCTCAGAACGGTTGGCTCGATCTTCGCGCATGCGTGCTCGAGAGTCTATTGGCCTTCAAACGAGCCGGTGCCGACATGATCTTGACCTACTACGCATTGCAAGCGGCCCAATGGTTGAGCGAGTAAGGAACCGTAAAAAAATAAATGACCGGACTCACACTGCACCAAAGCGTCTCCGGAATCCGTAACTTGCCTGGTCGGACCTGGGAACTGTTGTCCGTCTCTATGGCAACCAGGACGGCGAATCATGAAAAAAGCCTTGTTTTTCGGGACCTTTTTAGACTTAGCACTTACTCGGCTTCGAACAATTGACCGGTGCTACCCAAAGGGTGAAGTCCATTATTTGATAAAGCTGCGAACCTCTCAACACGATAAGTCCGGTCATTTATTTTTTTACGGTTCCTAAGCACGTTTCCAGATGAACAATCATTGGCATTTTGTCTGCGATATAAATGAGCTCGATGGCGGGGCACGCGAAGTGCTGGTCGGACAACGGGTGATCGCTGTATTTAAAACGGACAGCGGTTATTGGGCGGTGGATGGCATGTGTGCTCACCAAGGTGGTCCCGTCGCCAAAGGTGCCCTGGATGGCTGTTGTGTAACCTGCCCATGGCACGGTTGGCAATACGACGTCACCAACGGTAATAACCTGCTCACTGGCCGACAGATGCTGACTACCTATGCGGTGGAGATTCGCGGCAGTGAGCTGTGGCTGGATGTGCCTGATTAACGACTCCATGGGCAACATGGGGCAACGAGTTACACGCGATGCCCATTTTGCAAGAGACACCTTCCGGCCTGTACTGCGAAGCGGGTGACTTTTTTGTCGATCCGTGGAGACCGGTGCGACGAGCCGTGGTAACGCATGCGCACAGCGATCATGCACGCAGTGGTTGTGAGAGTTACTTGGCCGCCCGCAGCGGAGCGGCCATTCTACAAATGCGTCTTGGCCCCCATGCGCGCATCAGTTTTGTCGAGTATGGACAGTCGCTGATGATTCGCGCGGCCCGCGTGTCGCTGCATCCTGCCGGACACATGACCGGTTCGGCGCAGGTTCGCATTGAAGTAGACGGTGAGGTTTGCGTTGTCTCGGGTGACTACAAACTGCAGCCAGATCCAACCTGCACGCCGTTCGAGCCGGTGCGTTGCCATACGTTCATCACCGAGTCGACCTTTGGCCTGCCACTATATCGCTGGGAGCACCCGCAAGTCGTGATGCAGGAAGTGAACGCGTGGTGGCTGGACAATCAACGACGAGGTGCAGCCAGTCTGCTACTGGGATACACCGTCGGCAAGGCGCAACGCCTGTTGGCATCGGTCGATGCCTCGATCGGGCCCATCTATGCACATGGCGCAGTCATAAGTGCGTGCCGCGCGTACCGCGCCTGTGGTGTGGCGCTGCCCGAGATCCGATCGGTCATGGATACACCAACCAAGTTTGATTGGTCGCAGGCCCTGATTGTGGCGCCGCCGTCCGCCATGGGTACCACTTGGTTACGCCGCTTTGGTGACGTATCGACAGCCATGGCTTCGGGCTGGATGCGCGTACGCGGCATTCGGCGACGACGGGCGGTGGATCGTGGCTTTGTACTCTCCGACCACGTCGATTGGTCTGATTTAATGAAAGCCATCTCGGAAACTGGCGCCGAGCACATATGGGTTACGCATGGCTACACCCAGCAGGTCGTACGCACGCTGCAAACCCGCGGATTCTCCGCCCGCACAGTCGCCACCCAATTCAAGGGTGAAGCCGCCGGTGAAGAAGCCGAAGTCAGTGACCCTGCCGCCGTCGATGACACAAACGAGCCATAAGCTCGAAAAACCGCCGAACAATAAGCGCGCACGATCCTAATCCACCATGCAACGTTTTGCTCGTTTGTTTGCCCAACTCGATCAGACCAACAAGACCAGCGAGAAGATCCGCGCGCTGTCAGAGTACTTTCGTGACGTTGACCCCGCGTCAGCGGCTTGGGCACTCTACTTTTTATCAGGGCACAAACTCCAACGTGTGGTACCAAGCGGTCTGCTACGTCAATGGGCCATCGAGGTCGCAGACATCCAGCAGTGGTTGTTCGATGAATGCTACGAAGCTGTGGGAGACCTGGCCGAGACGATCAGTCTGATTGTTCCGCGTTCAGAAGGACGACCCGTCGACGGGACCTTGGTCCAGTGGGTCGAGCAGCGTCTCATGCCACTGCGCCAATTGACTGTGTCTGAACAGCGTCAGCGCATATTGACCAGTTGGCAAACGCTGGATCAAGTCGCGTGCCTGGTTTTCGTCAAACTACTGACCGGCTCATTTCGTGTCGGCGTGTCACAGAAACTAGTGGTGCGGGGGATTGCCAATGCTTCTGGCATTGACGCCGAAGTTCTGGCGCATCGCCTGATGGGCAATTGGCAACCGAGCGCTGCCTTTTATCAAGCCTTGGTGCATCCGGATGCCGGAGACGCCATGCTCAGTCGTCCCTATCCATTCTTTCTAGCCAATCCTTTAGAAGGTACACCATCGGATCTTGGGGACGTTAGCCTTTGGCAAGCAGAATGGAAATGGGATGGCATCCGTGCACAACTGATACGTCGCGGTGCTCAAACATTCATTTGGTCTCGCGGCGAGGAACTGATGCAGGATCGCTTTCCTGAACTGGAAAGCCTGGCCCAGTATCTGCCAGATGGGACCATATTAGATGGCGAAATCATCGGCCGACGCGATGGAATCATTTTGCCGTTTGCCCACATGCAACGCCGCATTGGCAGCAAACAGTTAACTCGTAAAATCCTGCAGGAGGTGCCCGTCGCGTACTTGGTGTTCGATTTGTTGGAATGGCAAGGCAATGACCTGCGGGCCGAACCATTATCGACCAGACGTTCCCAGCTCGAGCAGGTGATGGCCGAATTGAGCCGGACCCGGGCTGCTATCCAACCGGACCACGAAAAACAGTGGCAATTGTCGGAGCACGACCTGAGCGACACTCAGGACAGGGCACAGGGTAGGGCAGGGGGCACGTCAGCTACGATGCACTTTCTTCTACCGGATACGCTTAAGGCTGGCAGTTGGGAAGAACTGATCGCACTGCGCTCGCGATCGCGCGACGAGCACGCTGAAGGTTTGATGCTCAAGCGACTGAATTCTCCGTATCGTGTCGGCCGACCGCGCGGCGATTGGTGGAAATGGAAGATTGAACCCTATACGGTAGATGCTGTTTTAATCTATGCTCAACGCGGACATGGTAAACGCGCCAGTCTTTATACCGACTACACGTTTGGTGTGTGGGATGGAGACGTGCTGGTCCCATTTGCCAAAGCCTATTCTGGCTTGACCGACCAAGAGATCGCGCAAGTGGATCGATTCATCCGTCAGCATACGCTGGAACGATTTGGCCCGGTGCGTAGTGTGCAACCTGAATTGGTTTTCGAGTTAGCTTTCGAAAACATTCAATTGTCGAGCCGACATAAATCCGGCATAGCGGTGCGTTTCCCTCGCATCTTGCGTCAACGTGAAGACAAGCCGATCAGCCAGGCGGATTCATTGGCTACCATCCGTGCGATGCTGGGTGCAGCCTCATCGTGAATTCCATGCGAGCATCTCCTCAAAGGGTAGCCCAAGCTACCAGGCAAGTGACCCAGTGGTTTGAAAGTCTAGAGCGCAAGCCCTTCGCTTTTCAGCGCCGCACGTGGCGCGACTATCTGGCTGGACGCCATGGTTTGGTACACGCACAAACCGGTACTGGCAAAACACTAGCCGCTTTTCTGGGGCCCGTTATTGAACATCTGGCTGAAGTGGATAAGACGCTCACCCCATCGCCGGCTCCGAAGAAGGCGGCCCCGAAGAAGGCGGCAAGTGCTACCCGTAGTCGCCGGCAACGACGCGACTCTCAATTACGAGTGTTATGGATTACCCCGCTGCGAGCCCTGGCGGGTGATACCGAGACCAACTTGCGGACAGCGCTCACGGCGCTGGGTGTGCCATGGCTGGTTGAAAAACGGACTAGCGATAGCTCGGCCAGTCTAAGGGCACGCCAGCAGGTGGCTTTGCCAGAGGTGTTGATCACCACTCCCGAGAGCATCACTTTGCAACTGACGCGCGAGGATTGTATCCAGCGTTTCGCTCAACTGCGATTAATTGTCGTGGACGAATGGCATGAGTTGCTCGGTAGCAAGCGTGGCGTACAGACAGAATTAGCGCTGGCCAGATTGCGAACGCTGCAACCCGCCGCACGCGTATGGGGTTTGTCAGCGACCATTGGCAATTTGGATGAAGCCTTGGTCACATTGGTGGGCCCGACGGCTGCTGGACAAGCCAGTCTGGTTAGGGGCAACGTGGGCAAGCAAATGGAGATCACCGCGCTCATCCCACGCGACATGGAACGTTTCCCATGGGCTGGGCATCTTGGTGGCCAATTGGTTCCGCAGGTAGCCGAGATCGTGCGCAGCGCAACCAGTTCCTTGGTATTTACGAACACTCGATCGCAAGCCGAGATTTGGTATCGATCGTTATTAGCCCAGTTGCCGGATTTGGCAGGCCAGATGGCCGTGCATCATGGCTCTCTGGATCAGAAACTGCGCTGGTGGATTGAGGATCGCTTGCGTGATGGGCGAATGCGCTGCTGCGTATGCACATCCAGTTTGGAACTGGGCGTTGACTTTCCGATGGTGGATCAAGTGGTACAGATTGGTAGCCCCAAAGGTTGTGCGCGATTGATACAGCGGGCTGGACGCAGTGGACATCGACCGGGACAAGCCAGTCGCGTGACCTTTGTACCCACGCATGCTTTGGAACTGGTCGAGATCGCTGCGCTGAAGCGTGCCGTGGCCGATGGCCACATTGAGCGCAGAGCCCCACTTTCCAAACCACTGGACGTACTGGCGCAGCATGTCGTGACCGTCGCCTTAGGGGGCGGTTTCCGATCCACTGAATTGTTGAACGAAGTACGCGGGACGGCTGCTTACGCGCACATAACGGATCAAGAGTGGCAGTGGGTTCTAGATTTCGCTGAACGCGGCGGTTCGAGTCTGACGGCCTACCCGGACTATCATCGCATTGCTCTTGTCGATGGCACCTATCGAGTACTCGATCGACGCATCGCCGCCTTACATCGCATGTCGGTTGGCACCATCGTCAGCGATGCCGCGATGCAGGTGCGTTATATGAAAGGCAAAGTGGTTGGAACAGTCGAAGAATCGTTTGTAGGACGCATGTCGCCTGGTGATCGATTCATGCTGGGTGGCAAGTTGCTTGAATTAGTAAGAGTCCACGATAACACGGCTTGGGTCAAACGTGGCCGAGGTAAGGAGACGGCTGTTCCACGTTGGATGGGTGGACGCATGCCATTGTCGACTGAACTGTCTCAAGCCCTGCGCGATGAATTGGAACGAAGCCTGTGCGGAAAGTATGTGGGGCCGGCCATGCAAGCCGTTAAACCAATGCTCCAATTGCAGTTGGCCTGGTCAACGCTGCCGGCACACGATGAATTGCTGGTCGAACGCTGGTCCAACCGAGAAGGGCATCACTTGTTCGTCTATCCGTTCGAAGGCCGGCTAGTCCATGAAGGCTTAGCAGCCCTATGGGCATACCGCCTTTCCCGATTGAAATCTATCAGTTTCTCGATGGCGATGAATGACTATGGTTTCGTGTTGGTATCACCGATCGAGGCCCCCTTGGACGAAGCGCTGGCAGCCGGTTTACTTTCTTCGGCAGGTGTGGCCGAAGATATCTTGTCCAGTCTCAATGCCACGGAGATGAGTAAGCGGCAATTTCGCGAGATCGCGCGCGTAGCCGGCTTGTTGTTCCAAGGCTATCCCGGACAACGGAAGCAAGCTCGGCATTTGCAGGCCTCCAGCAATTTGTTTTACGATGTATTTTCGGAGTACGATCCGGAAAACCTACTGTTGCGTCAAGCTCGCCGCGAGGTACTGGAACGCCAATTGGAAGAACAGCGCATGATTGCTGCTTTGGATCGTTTAGGGCAAAGTCGAATTCTTATTGAGCGTCTGCTCCGGCCAACGCCACTCGCATTTCCACTACTAACCGACCGCCTTCGAGACAGACTCAGCAGCGAAAGCTTTGCCCAACGTGTTCAGCGTCTGGTGGAGTCGCTAGAGCAGGCGGCAAACAACGAGAAACCTGCCCAAGACCCTATCCAAACGAATCGATCATAACACTTTATGCATGGACTCCAGCACCAAGTCAGCGTGCATCGCGCTGGCACCGAATTAATCTTGTTGCCCTGTAAGATGGTGTGGTGGCCGGACGGTCGTATTCTATTCGCAGCCGACACACATTTCGGCAAAGCCAGTTCGTTTCGCCAAGCTGGCATCCCCGTGCCCGCTGGCACGACAGCTACCATGCTGGACACCCTTTCAACACAAATAAAATTATTTGAACCGCGCGAATTAGTGATTCTCGGAGATTTTGTTCACTCTAGCCGCAGTGCCCAGGACGATTTTGAGTCCCTGTTGCTGGCTTGGAGGGCGAGTCATCAGCATCTACCCGTGACGTTAATCAAAGGTAACCACGATCGACGTACTGCCGACTTTTATGGAAATTTAAGAATTGCTTTGCGCAAAGAGCGTCAGGTCGCCTGCGGACCATTTACACTGTGCCACTCACCACAAGACATTAATCCTCAAGCCTTTAATCTTTGTGGTCACTTGCACCCAGGCTATGCGGTGCCTCAACTGGGCCTGAGATGTGCGCCCTGTTTTTGGCTGGCAACGGATACGCTTGTCTTGCCAGCCTTCGGTGTATTCACAGGTCTTGCTCGAGTAACCTTGGAGTCGAGTCAGTCAGCGATTCTCATTCATCAACAGATGTTACTTCAAGTTGATGGGTGAGCATGTTTCGGCGTCGATCTTAATGTGGGCGGAAAACCGTGGGCTAACGCCCTGCGGCTAATCAGCCGCAGGCGCGCCAGCGTCCGGTTTAGCCCGACTAAAGCCCGACGCC
Source organism: Pirellulaceae bacterium (assembly GCA_020846515.1). Lineage (GTDB taxonomy): Bacteria > Planctomycetota > Planctomycetia > Pirellulales > Pirellulaceae > Aureliella. The sequence continues at coordinate 1,546 of JADLDX010000926.1, read as the reverse complement.
CATCGTTCGATGTTTATCACCAGGGGCGAAGTTTCCAGCCGCAGAAGAACCCAAGTCCGAACAGGACTCCCGCTACGACGCCCGGTCGACTTCGACAATAACGATCGCACGAGTCGCAAACTTCAGATACCAACGTGGTGAAGTCCTCTACTTGACCTTCCTCGTGATCGTCGTGCTCGTCTCGGCGATTTTTCATATCTGGCATGTTGGCCTGTGTGGTTGGCATTTCTGATTCCCTTGAAGAGTGGATATAAAAATTGGAGCGAAGCAAGATAGCTTCGCGCGGGTTGTTTGCTTCTCGAAAAGTCGCGTGACTAGTGCCGATAACGAATCGGGTCAGCCCACTTTTCGGAGAGACTTTAGCTGGACAGCGCCACTATGAATCGAATTCACAGTGATTCGCTGATATTTCTTAGGTATTAGCCGTATTGGCGTTAGCCACGGTTTTCGCTGAAAAAACCGGGGCTAACGCCCTGCGGCTGATTCAAAGTGGCGCTGTCCAGTTAGTGAGGCGATGTAAAGGATCGCCGTAGGGCCTGGCGTAACCAATTCAGGTTGGCGGAGGCTTCTTGCGTTGTGGCAGAGAAAGCGGTGAGGGCGCCGCGCAAGCGTTGCACGCACCATATTCCTAAAAGGCCACCTAGCACGACAAATACACCGCCGACTAGTAATTGGCATGTCCAGAGCGGCCAGTTCAACGACCAGTGCAGAAGTTCAGCCAAGCCAAAGGCAAGGACTGGCAGCGCAGAGACCAGCAGGCCTAGTGTGCCCACCAGACCAACGATCGGCGCGCGGACTGCCTTACCGCAACTGCTCGCATCCGCTCCAAACAAGCGAAACTGAAGCTCCGCCAAATCTAAAGCGTCTCCCAGCACCGATCCGGCTCCGTGAGTTACGCCTTGAATGGGTCCGACGCTCGATCGATACGCGGCATTAGCAGCGCTATTAGCCTGTTGGTCAAGCTGAGCAGAACTTTCAGCGAAGCCTCTAGCTTTTGGATCAGTGCTGTTCGTACCAGCGCCAGCTGCACCCCAACCGTTGTTTACACGCGACGTTTGATCAACCATCCAAGCACCCCTCCTACAACTACAGCCAATAGTAAACTGGTACCTGGGCGATCCCGGATGAACTCCGCGGAGCTCTTCATCAACTTTTCGTGCGTGTGACTAAGCGATGATTCGACTCGCGCGCCAAAGCTTTGCTCTCCTGCCTTCTGCGAATCGAATCGGGCCGTGGGCTCTGCCGCAACGCGACGATGGTGGCCGTTAGTCCGATGTGGCATTTTTTCCTCGGTCTTGTATGAGAGTGTGCAGTTGTTCGGCCACATAGTTGCGGACAGCGTTTCCAATTAATGACCCCACAAATCCCATGGCTGCGCCACCGAATCCGGCGATCGCTGACGTCTTGGCTTGCACCTGAGCGCTTTTGCCGTCGACGTCTGCGGTTCCAGCAGCAAGCATGTTCGAACCTGCTTTCGCTGGCTGACCGTTAATTGGAGATTGAGTCCGCCTGGTTGGAACCAGCCAGTAGGCAGCCGCGGCCGCCG
>JADLDX010000925.1 GCA_020846515.1 Pirellulaceae bacterium | reverse complement strand
ACCGGCTGCGACTCCGATGTTCACGGGACGACCACTTGGATAAGCAAAAAACGTCGACGGGCTGAGTATGGCACCGAAGTTATCATCCAAGCCAGCCGAAATGATCTGATACGTTTTATCGTTGGCGTATTTGTAGTATCGATCGGCAATCGCCAACGCCGGGGCGGTACTGGCTGGGAAGGTAGGCGAGACGTTCGTGTTCACGACAAAATTGTCACCGTTGCTGGCCTTGTAAGGTCGAGCCACACCGAACCCAGCGCCTAAGGCATAGGAGTTAAAAAACGCTCCAGCCAGCGAGTAAGTGCGACTGTCAAAATAAACAAATGGTGCCAGCTTGCCCTTGGCATGGTACACCGGCATCACATCGCCAGGGAAACCAGTGGGCGTGGCCAATCCAAATGTTGACTCGTCGTTGGAAACCGTGATTTGATTGCCGCTGTCCACAAACACTTGCATGGACAACTGCGCTTCTGGGAATTCAAAGAAGGGTTCGTTGCGTTCGGTGTTGTACTGGTAAGGGGCCGTCGAGCCTGAAGGTGTTGCTGAGAACGGGCCACCAGCCCCGGTGAATGGATGGATCGGATCTTTGCTAAAGCCACCCAAGAAAAACACCAAGGCCTCGGGAGCATCCATGACGCCAGCAGGGGCGGGTCTGGCAATGCAATTGCAACCTGCGGTAACGATGGTCAATTCAGTGGCCGCGATGTTCGGAAACAGCTTGCGGCAATGCCGGGCAAAGATCGTGCTGTCGGAGCCATCGGGCGGATAATCGCCGTACTTGTTCTTGTACTGGTCGACCGCATTGGCCAGCGTTTGGACTTCCATGACAAAGGCCTTCTTGCGGATGCCGCTGACGGCCATCATCACCGCCGGGACCGCCAATCCCACCAAAATGCCAATGATGGCGATCACCATCAACAACTCGACCAAGGTGAACGCTTGTCGATGATGACTTGGGATTCGTCGCATGTTCGAAACTCCGTTGGTGATGGTTTGGGGCCTAAGGCTTGTATGTCTATCTAATTTTTTAATACCGGACGGCTTGCGCCGTGCCGCTAGCATTTATTACCGGACGGCTGGCGCCGTGCAGCTAGCATGTAGGCGGCATGGGCCTAACGCTTGTCGGTTCATCAAGTCACTGGCACGGGTTAGGTTAGCGAGGTGATCATCTGCACCAGCGGCATGAACAAGCTGATAACGATGAAACCTACGGCCACGCCTAAGAACACGATCAACAACGGTTCAATCAGGCGGGTCAAGCCTTCCGTCATCACGCGAACTTCGTCGTCATACGTGTCCGCCACTTTGTAAAGCATCGTGTCCAGTTCACCTGTCTCTTCACCGACGTCCACCATGTTCACGACCAACTCGTCGATCACGCGATCGCGCATCTTGACCAAGTAGAACAACACGCAAACAACTGCGCCGATGCCACAGGCGCCACCACCCACGGCCGACAATGTCTCCATCGAACCCTTGGCACCTTTGACCGATCGACCAGCCGTCAAGGCGACCGACAGGATCATCACCCCAGGGAACACGCCCAGCAGCGCCCAGAAAAAGGCGGACACTGGATGGAAACCGGGCACGGCGTTATCACGCATCGGCTTACTGATCACTTCACCTTCGCGAATCGCTTCGGTGACCTTCGAAAAAATCCGTTCAAACAAGGCATTACCAGCCGTCTCACGCGTAATGTTCAGCGCTTCCAAAATCGGCACACCGCTAGAGACCAGCGTACCGAGCGTCCGCGTCGTTCGGGCCAAGATATTCCGCTCCATCAACCGCCCGAACACCGGCAGCTTCAGGATAAACATGTCAAAGCCCATCCGCCCCTGTTTAAACTTCCTCACCAGCTTAGTGAGTAACCAGAAACAGAACGGAATGATCAGCAGCAAGAACCAATACCGTACGATGTAATCGCTCATAGCGATCAACAACAGCGTCGGCGGAGGTAGCGTCAAACCGAACTCATCAAACATCTTCTTGAACGTCGGCACGATCACCGCCATGATCAACACCAGAATCAAGCTGGCAATGATCACCACGGCGATCGGATAGATCAACGCACCCTTCACCTTACGCTTGAGAGCCTCAGAGCTCTCCAAGAAGTCCGCTAGACGCTGGAGAATCGTCTCTAGCGCTCCACCCGCCTCACCGGCCTTGATCATGTTGACGTACAACCGGCTAAACACCTTGGGCGACTTACTCATCGCTTCCGAAAGCGTCGAACCGGTCTCAATCTCGTCACACGTATCGCCCAGGGCGTTCTTCAACTTGCCGGGCTTGTTGTTGTTTTCCAAGATGCGGAGGCTGCGCAGAATTGGCAGACCGGCGTCTTGAAGAATCGACAACTGACGCGTGAACGTACAGATGTGCTTTGTCTTGGCACCGCCCAAAGCGAATGGTCGCTTTTTCTTGCCACCGGCGGCAACAGCTTGCTTGGCGCCCTTCTTCAGATGGATCTTGGTGACGAAGTAACCCATCTGACGTATAGTCGTTTGGGCTTCTTCCTCGGTTGCCGCCTCGATCACATCCTTGATCTCTTGGCCGGTTGCATCCATCGCCTCAAATTGAAAAGTAGGCATGATTTTTTAGGCTTAAGGATAAAGGCTAAATGCTTAAGGTGAATGGGTGGGCAGACATGAGACGCGAGGCCGGAGGCTAAAGGTGATTGCCCTTCAAGCCTGGAGCCTGGTAGTCTTCAGCCTACTCCTGCATTGTTTCGCGTAATACTTCGTCGATGGTCGTAATGCCCTCGAAGATGAACTTGATGCCATAGGCTCGGAGGGTCGTCATTCCGTAGCTGGCCGCTTTGTCGCGCAGTTCATCGGTGGTCACATTGCGCATGATGCAGTCTCGCAAGTCGTCGTTCATCACCATCAATTCGAACAGACCCACACGGCCTTTGTAGCCGGTGTTGTTACAGTTATCGCAGCCGCGGCCGCGGAAGAACTTCTTACCCTTGATGTCATCGGGATTAATGCCACAGTCAACGATCAACTCGCGGGCTACTTCGGTCTCTTCCCGGCACTTGGTGCATATGCGGCGAACCAATCGCTGAGCCAAAATGGCTTCCAGACAGGCCGTGATCAAGAAGGCTTGAATGCCCATATCCTTCAAACGCGTGATCGTGCTCGGCGCGTCGTTGGTGTGCAGCGTGCTAAAGACCAAGTGACCGGTCAACGAGGCTTGAATGGCGATCTCAGCCGTTTCCAAATCGCGGATCTCACCGACCAGGATCGTGTCCGGATCCTGCCTCAAGATGGCGCGCAGGCAAGACGCAAACGTCACGCCGATGTCGTGATCGATCGGAATCTGCACAATGCCGTCAATGTCATACTCAACCGGATCCTCAGTTGTCACCAACTTGTCTTCGATATCGTTCAGCTCCGACAGGGCTGAGTAGAGCGTAGTCGTTTTGCCAGAGCCCGTGGGACCTGTGACTAATACAATGCCGTTGGGACGATCGATGATCTTGCGAAAGTGAGTAAGCGTTTCTTCGTTCATCCCCACGTTGTTCAGGCTGAGCGAAACGACCGAGCGGTCCAGGATCCGCATAACCACGCTTTCGCCAAACATGGTCGGCAATACGCTGACCCGCAAGTCGACCGGGTGACCACCGACCATCAACTCAATTCGACCGTCCTGCGGCAGTCGTCGTTCGGCAATATCCAAGTTGGCCATCACTTTGATGCGCGTCGTAATGGCGAAGGCCAAGTGACGTGGCGGCGGCACCATTTCGTACAGCACGCCTTCGGCTTTGATACGAATGCGGAACTCGTCTTCAAACGGTTCGAAGTGAATGTCCGAGGCATGGTCCTTGATGGCCAGCAGCAACACCATGTTGAGCAGCTTGCGCACGGGCACCGAGTCGGCCAAGGCTTCCGCGTCGGTCAGGTTGAACGCACCCTCGGTGGCCAGCGCCTTGGCCGCGGCTTCCAACTCCAGGTCGCCGGCCAAGTCGGCCACGACGCGTTCCAACGTATCCAACTCGGATGAGTAGTACTTGTCCACGGCCGCTTGAATGTCGCGCTCGGTGGCGACTACCATGCGAATATCGTATCCGAGGAAGGTTCGTAGTTCGTCTTGGATGTTCAGGTTCTGCGGATCGCAGGTGGCCACGGTCAGCGTGGAACCATCGAAATGCACCGGCACGACGCGATACATCTGTGCCATGGCTTCGGTCAGTTTGCTGATCACATCCGGCGGCAACTTGAGCTCACCCAAGCTAACAACCTGCATGCTCTGCTGCTCGGCTAGCGCTTGAGCCAGCTGCTCATCCGAGATCAAGGTCATCTCTTCGGCGATCTTGCCGAGCAGGGCACCCGGGCGCTGCTGCTGCTCTTCCAGCAGATGCTCCAGTTGCTCGTCGGTGATGAAGCCCATATCGACGAGGACTTGACCAATTCTTCTGACTGCCATGGTGGATGTTCCCGCTACATTCTTTCAAACTTCAAATTCAGTAGCCACCGTCGCCAGACGGTGGACTCAGTAGCCACCGTCGCCAGACGGTGGACTCCTCTGGAGGCTCCATCCACCGCTTGGCAGCGGTGGCTACTTAATGCTTCCACCACTTGGCAGCGGTGGCTACCTAGCGCTGTCCAATTAATGTCCTTCATCCTCTGGGATTGGTTCGGCATCATCGCCCAGACCACGCCGCACATTCACAATGCGTTTGGCCAAGTCATCCGGACGATGGGCTTTGCTGAGCACATCTTCCACGGTGACTTTTCCATCGCGCCATAGTCCAAACAGCGCGTCATCCATCAAATTCATGCCGTACTTGGCCCCGGTCTGAATAGCCGAGTTAATACGGAACGTCTTATTTTCGCGAATCAGGTTGGCGATACCGGGTGTGACCACCAAGACTTCATAGGCCGCGCAACGACCGCCGCCGATGCGTGGCAACAATGTTTGAGCGACCACACCGATCAGAGATGTACTCAACTGGGTTCGAATTTGGTCTTGCAGGTTTCCAGGGAACGCATCGATGATGCGGTTGACCGTACCTTGCGCACTGTTGGTGTGCAGCGTCCCGAACACCACGTGACCGGTTTCGGCCGCGCTAATGGCCGCTTGAATCGTT
>JADLDX010000924.1 GCA_020846515.1 Pirellulaceae bacterium | reverse complement strand
GTAACCGGCGGTGTGATAGAGCTGGTTACCGCGAACGATGGGCGTAGGAATCGTGGCGATCGAAGCTCCCGTGCTGGCATTGGTCCACAGAACGGTGCCATCTTTGGCAGAAAAACTGACCAGACCCTTACCCGAAGCGGTGGTGTAGCAATCCACGCCATCGACGTTGTGCTTGATCACTGAGACGTAGTGCGGAGATTCAGCATAGCCGCTGCTCTTCATCACTGGCGCGCCGGTCTTTACGTCCAAGGCAACCAGGAAATTGGAACCACCTGGACAAACGACAACTCGGTCGCCATCCACTAACGGTGATTCGCTGAAGCCCCATTTAGGCATCGATCCGCCTAGATCGGAGATCAAATTCACCTTCCATTGCACCTTGCCGGTTTGTTTGTCGAGTGAACAACAATTGCCGGCGTCGTCCAGGACGATGACGCGGTCGTCCAGCACGGTAGGCGTACTGCGAGGACCACCACCCCAACCCATGTTATAGGCTTCAGGGGCCATCGCGGCACCGATTTCCACTCGCCAAATATCTTTACCGGTCGTTGCATCCAGGCAGTAAGCGAAGTTCTTGTTGTCCTGCGTACCCAGGGAGTAGAGACGTCCCTCGGTGACAGCCATCGATGAGTAACCCATACCGGCAGTGTTGGCGGTCCAAACTAGCTTGGGACCACCCTCTGGCCACTCTTGCATGAGACCAGTGGCCTGACTTTTGTGATCGCGATGAATGCCCCCCCACTGCGGCCACGCATCTTTGCTTGGTTCGACCGCTTGTAACGCAGATAGACTGGTAAGCAACCACGCCAAAGTGATCACGAATTTCGATTTCATTGTTGATACCTCTCCGAACACGAAAAATTGACTGTCGATATAAGCTTCGATATTGTACACACCCAAGCGGCCCGTGTACGACGGGTGCGAGCGCTCCTGCGCTGGCCGGTGTTATCCGTCGGCAGGTCGCTTCCGCTTGGCTGGCATCTTAGGCTTGGGGACGCGAGACTTCGCCTGCTTCTCGGTCTCTAGTGGCGTCTCCCCGATCGATTCAATCTCCCGCCAATGTGAAGCGTCTTGGGACTGAAAAAGTTTACGGATCGGCTTGGGTTCTAGGTATTCGCACAGTCCGCCGGTCGGATTCCCGTAGCTGCGACGATAACCAAAACCAAAATCGTCGCCCATGCCCGCTTCTTTGTAGGTTACATACAGGTAATCAGCAGCTCGCGTCAGCGCCACGTATAGCAGCCGGCGTTCTTCTTCATATCCTTCGCTGGTTCCGATGGCGCGTGGCATAGGAATGCATCCGCCCATGGCGCTCATCACATACACCACAGGCCATTCCAGGCCTTTGGCCGAGTGAATCGTGCTGAGCACCAGCGGCGGCTCCTTGGGCTTTTTCGCACGCTTGCCGCGGACTTCGTCCAGATCGGGAAGGTCTTCCGTACTGGTGGGCGGATCGAGTGTCAGATCGGTCAGCATCTGCTGCCGACTTTCAAAACGATCAGCCATGGCCATCAACTGCTGCAGGTCGGACAAGCGTTGGGAAGCATTGTCGTAGCGTTCTTCCATGAGCGGTTGATAGAACTCGAGCACACAGGCCAACTGGGCTTGTAACGCCGCTGGATGACCGGCGGCCAAACCACTAATCATCTTGATCATTTTCGGCCACATTCCAGCGGCAGCCGCGGACGGTTTCAGTTGATGCCAGATTTCCAGCCCTGTCGTCGAAGCATCGAGCATATCAAGGGCTTGGGCAGCGCGGCGCGCGCCGATACCAGGTATCAACAACAACACGCGCAGCACCGCCACACTATCCTTCGGGTTCTCCGCTAAACGCAAAAACGCCAACAAGTCTTTTACGTGCGCGGCCTCGGCGAACTTCAGGCCTCCGTACTTGACGAAGTTGATCTTGTTCCGCATCAAATCCGTTTCCAACATCAATGAATGATGCCCAGCGCGAAACAGTACCGCCTGGTCCTTGATCGGTATGCCTTCGAACTTGTGGCGCAAGATGCGCTGCACGATGAACTCCGCTTGCTCCGATTCGGAAAAGCAACTGACCAGTTGTGGTCGAGCGCCGCTGGTGCGATCGCTCCACAAACGTTTCTCGAATCGCTCCTTGGCTTGATCGATTAAGGCATTGGAGACATTCAGCAAAGGGACCGTGCTGCGATAGTTCTTTTCGAGCTTGACCACGTGAGTATCTGGATACTGTAACGGGAAGTCCAGGATGTTTCGCACCGTGGCGGCGCGGAAGGAATAGATCGATTGCGCGTCGTCACCTACTACCGTCAATCCGCGCCCGCGAGGACTGAGCCCAGCCAGTATTTGCGATTGCAAGACATTGGTGTCTTGATACTCATCGACCAATACCGCTTGAAACTTTTCCACGATTCGCGGACCAATTTGAGGATGATGCACCATGTCGCGCATCAGCAGCAGTAGGTCATCGAAGTCGGCAATACCCAGAGTTCGTTTCTGCTTTTGATAGTTCGCGAACAAGTGCCGAAGAGTATCGATGTGTTTAGTGAAGTCACCGTATTGCTCTTCAATCACTCGTTCCAACGGCCACTGGCTATTGACCTGGTAACTATGAATCGAAAGGGCAGTACCTTTCTTGGGTAGAGTTTTGTCACCCTGCTTGTCGGTCAGCTTTTTAAGCATCGCATCGAGCATGTCCTCCGAGTCGCTACGATCATGCACCGTGAAATGCGACGGCAGACCAATCGCCTGGCTGAAGAGCCTGAGCAGCCTGACGCTGGTCCCATGAAAGGTACCCGACCAAATACCGGACAAGTCGGCCGATTCACCGACCAGCTTGCGCGTCCGTTCAGTCATCATCATGGCCGCGCGTCGCGTGTAAGTCAGCAGCATGATCCGTTGCGGCGATATGCCTTGGTCAATCAGATGGGCGACTCGATGCACCAACGTCGTGGTTTTCCCCGAGCCCGCGCCGGCGATGATCAGCAGCGGTGAATCGCCATGCGCGGCCGCCGCCTGTTGCTCAGGATTTAATCCCTCCAGTATTCCCACACCTGCACTCCTTAGAAGCACGCGAGCAGAACAATGTTCTCGAATCGCTCCGCGACTCGTCATAATCCCCGTCACGGAGTGCCGGGGCTACAGCAATTATTGGTATCCAGGCAGTCTAATGCCGATTTGGAAACTGCGAAATGAGCCTTAGTCCTCAGTATTAAACGCTGGATGGCTACTGAGGTATAATTGCGACTCCCGATTCTTTACCCCTGGGAGCCTCCAGCCATGATCAATCATCGCCTTGCCTTCGTACTTGCGGGAATTGTCGCTTGCTGTTTATCTTCGCCAGCAGACGCGGCAGATGTGAGCAAACCGAAGGTTGACAAGCCCAACATTGTTGTGCTGTTTGCCGATGATTTGGGCTATGCCGATCTGAATTGTTTTGGTGGCCAGTCGATGGTCACACCGAATCTGGATGCGATGGCCCGCGAAGGTCGCCGGCTGACCAGTTTCTACGCGTCGCAAGGTGTGTGCAGTGCGTCGCGCAGTTCGTTGATGACCGGCTGCTACAACGTGCGCGTGGGTATTCTCGGCGCACTGGGCCCAGGGGCCAAAGTCTGTTTGAATCCTGAGGAGCAAACCATTGCTGAAGTGCTCAAGCCGCGTGGTTATCACACGGCTGCTTTCGG
>JADLDX010000923.1 GCA_020846515.1 Pirellulaceae bacterium | reverse complement strand
GTTGGCTTACGCTGTGGCTGGCCAAGCGTCGACATTGCTGATGGGATTGCTGGGTGTTTTGGTCTTGGGAGCGATTACCAGTTCTCCGTCCAATAGCGTTACATTGGCCAACTTGTTGGACCTACAAACTGGATGGAGCGCCAATGCTTGGGCGTCCCAGTTGGTGTGGGTCAATGGTTTTCTCTTTCTACTGCACATGCTACCGGCTGCGCCCTTTGACGCACGCGCTTTCTTCGTGGGCTGGTGCCACGTGTCCAGTCCGACCATGAGTGCCGGGGCCATTCATCGATCTTTGGCCACAACAGATTCGATGATTGGTTGCAGCTTGGGCGGCTTCTCGGCGGCGATGATCGTCACGCGAATGGCCGATATGGACTCAGCGGCCATTTGGTGCGTGTTGCTGGTAGTGGCCATCTACTTGCTATCGGTCAGTCGCATCGAACAATTTCAAGCACTTCAAGACGACGAATTGTCTGAGCCACCCTTACCCAGAGTCTGGCGTCAACGTCCACGACCAGTTGCGTTTGGCAATGAGTTGCAGGAGTTGGGAGAGTTCGATACCTTTCAGGCACCTAGCGCCCATGAAGTTTTGGATGTCGACGAGATTCTTCGCAAACTGCACCGGGAAGGGCAAGATTCACTGTCTGCCTTTGAGAAAGAAGCCTTGCTCAGCGCCAGTCGCGAGTTGCAAGCTCGGCGTCAATCGCGTTCAGCCGGCGGGCGATGATACTTAGACATGAGCCGTATTGGCGTTAGCCACGGTTTTCGTTGAAAAAACCGGGGCTAAAAACCAGCGGCTGATTCGAAGTGGCGCTGTCCAATTAAGGTAGAACTCTAAAGGTACCACCATGCAGAAAATCAAACTATTTAAATCGATCGAAAGCGAACTACATTTACTCGAAGACGAAGTTAATGCCTGGATCGAATCGTCCGGAGCGCGTATCATCTCGATGACTGGGAACATTTCTCCGCAGACTGGCAATGTACAAACCGGTAGAATACAGCAGTCGGGAACGTTCTCTCCTTCGGATGTTCTGTTAATCGTGCTCTATGAGGTAGGCAATGCTTGATCAGCGATCGGGATGTCGGCTGTTAGTTCTAGGGGCACATCCTGACGACGCAGAAATTCATGCCGGTGGTTTAATCGCTCGACATGCCGCGCTGGGTACGACGATTCGCCTGGTGTCTGTGACCGATGGTCGCAGCGGTCATCATGAAATTCAACCAGATGATTTAGTCACGATTCGGCGCGAGGAAGCCCGAGCCGCTGGACAACTTATCGGTGCGGACTCGGTAACCTGGGATTTCCCCGACGGTGGATTGCAAGCCGATTTAGCCTTGCGCGCGGCCATCATTCGCGAGATTCGCAGCTTCGCACCCGATTTGGTTTTGACCCATCGGCCTTGGGATTATCATCCGGATCATCGCGCCGTAGCTCAAGCCGTCCAAGATGCTTGTTATCTGGTGACCGTCCCGCATATTGCTGCGGATGTCCCCGTCCTGCCGCGAGACCCCGTGGTCGCGTCGATGGTGGACCTGTTCACGCGCCCCCAACGTTTTGAACCCCATGTGTTGCTGGATATCAGCCACGAACTCGATACTTTGGTGCGCATGGCGGCCTGCCACGCATCGCAAGTCTTTCAGTGGCTACCCTACCACGATGACTTACTCGAGAGCTTACCTGACGGGGAAGCCGAGCGTTTGCTGTGGCTCAAGCAATGGTTTATGACCATCAACGAGAAACGCAAAACGCACTTCCAGGCCGAGCTGAAGGCACGTGGCTTGACCAATGCCCTGGCTATCGAAGCCTACGAAATCAGTGAGTACGCTCGACCCTTGGACTCCGCAGAGCGAGAGCGATTGTTTCCTGGCGGGAAATAAACTTGAGCGTCGGTCTTTAGTCGGGCTAAACCGGACGCTTGCGGCTGATCGTTCCATCCATCAGCCGCCGGGCGTTAGCCCACGGTTTCCTAGCGCTGATTAGCCGCAGGGCGCTAGCCCACGGTTTTCGCCGCACATTAATTGGACAGCGCCACCTTGAATCAGCCGCTGGGCGTGCCCCGGTTTTTTCAGCGAAAACCGTGGCTAACGACAATACGGCTAATATCTAAGAAATAGCAGCGAATCACTGTGAATTCGATTCAAAGTGGCGTTGTCCAGTTAAGATCTACGCCAAAACGAACGGCCTGAATTAGTGGGCACTGAGTTCGAACTTGGGCGGATCAGGCAGGTTGAGCAATAGTTTCAGAAGTTTCGAGCCAGCGGTCTGGCCAACGTTGCGTTGAGCATTGGCAGCTTGGTTAAAGTCTTCGAGAGCACGTTGAAGTGGATCACTGGCGGGTTGAGCCATGGCGGGCTTGGGCAGTTGATCAATCAACTCCTCCAACTCGCAAGCCGCCGTAATCTGCAGACTGTTGAGCGATGTGCCCGAAAATTTATCGCGGGCCACGCGCCATTTCTCGCCCAGTCGCATATCTATTTCAGTCGCATCTACACCCTGGGCGACGCGTTTATCGATGGACCGGTAGCGTAGATCCAGTTCGGTGGCCAACGTGTGCCAGGTACTATCGGTTTGTCGTCGAGCGGCGTTGTAGGCGCCGTAGGCCACCGTTACCCAATAGAATAACCCTCCGGTACCCAGCAGAATAGCGAGCAGTACCAACGTGACGCGTCTGCCAGACAGCGAGGCAGGGGGAGGCAGGGTATCTGAGACAGAAACGACCAATATGGCTTTCCTTTTTTCGTCGATTGAGGGCTGTCGTAGCTTCGTATAT
>JADLDX010000922.1 GCA_020846515.1 Pirellulaceae bacterium | reverse complement strand
TGCTTTTGCCTTCCGCGATCATCTGCGACAAAAATGAGGGCAACACACCGACGTAACATTTGCAGTGCTCGCAGACGTTGGCGTGAATCGAGATTGGCAGATGGCAGCGATTGCAGTTCTTGGTGGACTTCGGTGTTTCATCAGGTGGTGCAGGCACTGGGGTTACATCACCCAGCAAGCGCATCACTCCCGTCTCTGTTAAAGTTTTCTTAGCCGGTACTTGCAGTTGAAACGTGGTAGCGCATTTGGGACACCGGACCTTGCGCCCCACCAACTCAGCAGGGCCTGTCAATCGATGGCCATTGGGGCATTCTATTGCGATGGTTTCCATAATGGATTCTCTCCGATAGCTCCAGTAACTATTACCTCTCCTACAAACACTTGGTTCATCGCTGAGTTTCGCGCTGGATTGACATTGCCAAAAGATTTTAGCGCGTAGGAAATTCAATACCGAAACGATGTGGCAGATCGCTCCAGAGACAAACGACCGCAGTGGGTGAACGCAGTAGGCTATGCTAGCGCGGGCAAGTTACGTCATCGTTATGGTTTGCATAGTAAGCGGACTGTGCCGTCCGGCGAATCAATTTAGAAGCGGAACGGCGCAAGCCGTCCGGTGAAGCATTTTAGAACGGCGCAAGCCGTCCGGTATATCCCGGTAGTGTAGGAACCGGAGGGCTTGCGCCCAACCGCTACAAGTGCCGGTAGTGTAGGAACCGGAGGGCTTGCGCCCAACCGCTACAAATGTCGGTAGTATAGGAACCGGAGGGCAGGCAGGACCGTTCAGGTACTACAGGGGCTAAAAAACGCTGGCGGATGCAAAATTTGCACTGGCATCCGCTGGGTATTATAAAGTGTTAACCGCGTCTGCGTCTGTTCTGATATTGTGCGCTGCGCAAGTGCTGGCAGCTTGAGTCTCATCAGGGATACCGTTTCATGACCGATGTCGATTATCAGCTCAAAGAGGATCTCATTCGCTTTCGGGAAGATTTTAATAAACTGCGAACGGAGATTGGCAAAGTCGTCGTCGGTCAGAGCAAGATTGTCGAAGGCGTACTGACTGGTTTAATTGCGGGCGGACATGTATTGCTGGAAGGCGTGCCGGGACTGGGCAAGACGCTGTTGGTGCGCACATTAGCCAGCGCTTTGCACTCTAGTTTCTCACGCATTCAGTTTACACCCGACTTGATGCCGGCCGACTTGATTGGCACCAACGTGCTGTTTGAAGACAAGTCGACTGGTGGAAGAAGGTTTCAGTTTGAACGTGGGCCGGTGTTTGCCAACATTCTGTTGGCCGACGAGATCAACCGCGCCACTCCAAAGACTCAGTCTGCGCTGCTGGAAGCCATGCAGGAGAAAAGCGTGACAGTCGGCGGGGTGTCGCATCAACTGGAAGGTCTGTTCTTCGTGATGGCCACTCAGAATCCGTTAGAAATGGAGGGCACTTATCCGTTGCCAGAAGCTCAACTGGATCGATTCTTCTATAAGTTGCTGGTACCGTTTCCGACGACCGAAGAGATTGAAGTCATTCTTGATCGCACTACGGAGAGTCAATCGCCGGTAGCTACCCGTTTGATGGAACCGGAACGTATCGTCGAGATGAGCCGACTAGCGAGGCGCATACCGATCAGCGATGAAGTGCGACGTTACGCAATTCAAACGGTGATGAGTTCTCATCCGGACAACGAATTGGCCAGTCCGATGGTTCGGCAATTTGTACGGTATGGCTCCAGTCCTCGCGGCGCGCAAGCCGTTATCCTGGCGTCGAAAATTTACGCCATACTCGATCATCGCTTCCATGTCGCTTGCGACGATATCCGAGCGGTGGCGGTGAATTGCTTGCGTCATCGAATCCTGCTGAACTTTGAAGGCCAGGCGGAAGATGTTCAAACCGATGCAATCGTCGAAGATATTTTAAAGAGCGTCGACAAACTGCAGTTGGTTTGAGATTCGGTCGTCAGCAGCCCACCTGAGGAGTTCTAACTAAGCATGTCCTTGTTCGACTCTGAATTTCTGAAACGGCTGGAGTATCTCTCGCTGATATCCAAACGCGTATTTCGTGGTCAGTTGCTGGCACAGCGACGGACGAAGCAGATGGGCGGAGGTATCGAGTTTGCTGACCATCGCGAGTATTCACGCGGGGATGATTTACGTTACTTGGATTGGAACATTTACGCGCGTTATGGCGACCTGCTGCTGAAGCGTTTTCAGGAAGAAGAGGATTTACATGTGTATATCTTGCTGGATATTTCTCCGAGTATGAACACGGGGGCACCCAGCAAGTTCGACTACGCGCGGCAAGTGGCGGCGGCCCTGGCCTACATCGCCTTGGCCGATCTGGATCGCGTCGCGATCCATGCCTACGCTCATGAAGTGTGTGCATCCATGCAATTGACTCGCGGCAAGGATCGAATCTTGTCGGTGCTGCGATTCCTGGACGAGTTAAAAGTGACTGGCACCAATACCGACTTGGCGCGAGTTGTCCGCGGTTTTGTCAATCGTGCCCCTCGCACCGGGCTGGTGATCATTCTCAGCGATCTGTTTGATCAAAGTGGTTTTAAGAAAGGCATGGATATCCTGCGTCACCGAAAATTTGAACCGCATGTGATTCAACTGCATACTCAGGAAGAGGCGCAGCCAAGTTTCTTAGGCGATATCGAACTGGTTGAAGTGGAGACCGGCGAGCTGCGCAAGTTGACCGTTACGGAACGCAAACTGCGCCAATACCAACAACTGTTTCGTGAGTTCCTCGAGCAGATCGAGACCTATTGCCGCAATTACTCGTTGTCCTGCACGCGAACGACCATCGATGTCCCCTTTGACGAACTGATCCTACGCATGATGCGCGCCGCCGGCGGCCTGGCTTAAAAAACTCACGCATCAAGCATCACGCATCAAGTCCTCAAGTTCTCACCCCCTCAGCTCTATGAACTTACTTGAATTTGCAAACCCGATGGGCATGTGGTGGGCGGCGCTGGCCGTGCCCATTGTGTTGCTGTACGTGCTAAAGGTGCGGCTGCGTCGGCAGCAGGTTAGTACATTTCTGTTTTGGGATAAAGTTTTCCATGAGCAGAAACCGCGAGCCTGGTGGCAACAACTGCGACATATTCTCTCGCTGCTCTTGCAACTGCTGCGGTTGCTGTTGATGGTGTTTGCGTTGCTTGATCCGTTGTGGCACTGGCAGAAGACGCAGGGACGCAAAGTCCTGGTGGTCCTGGATAACTCGGCCAGCATGGCCGCCATGGACAAGGGGCAGACGCGACTGGATGCTGCGAAGCGCGCGGCGGTGGCTGTGGTGCGTTCGCTACGTGTGGGTGACGAGATGGCCATCTTATCTGCCGGTGGCAAACCAGAGGTCGCTATCGGTTTGACCGATCACGCGCGTTCCTTGCTGGAAACGATCGCCAAGTTATCTCAGACCGATGCTCCCTCGGCCTTGAGCGAAACGGTGACCGCTGCCCGCCGCTTGCTGGTCAATGATTCGCGTTCGACGATTTATGTTTTGACCGACGGTTGCGATGAAGCCACGGCCGCGCTGAGCCGTGACGCCGCGATAACGCTGCTAGGTTTCGGCAGCAAACAAGACAACGTGGCCATTACTCAGTTTCAGGTGCGGCGCAGTTTGTTAGATGCCATTGGCTATCAAATATTGGTAGAGGTTAGCAATCTGAGCGATCAAGCCTATCAAGGGCGATTGGAAGTGACGCTGGAAGATCAATTGGTAGATGTCATGCCCATTGAATTGGCTGCCGGGGCAAACAAGACCTGGCATTTAGATCAAGCGTCGGCCAGCGGTGGCCGCCTGGTGGCTACCCTCAACACACCCGACGCGCTCAGCACAGATAATACAGCTCGAGCTGTCTTGCCGGTGCGTCGACCGATCGAAGTTAGCCTGGTCTCGCCGGGCAGTCTGTTTCTGAAAAGTGTGCTGGAATCTATTCCACTGGTCGATCTCAAGCACTTTAAATTAGACACGCCGCCAACCGAGACAACTCAGTCAGATTCAACCGCAGATTCAACCGCAGCGACAACACCATCGGTGAAATCTCCAGCGGAGCTCGCGCCGCAGACTGGTGCTCAGTCTGGTGCTCAACCTGAGTTGAACAGGCAGTTGCCACCTGAGGCGATGCGCTCGATTACCATCCTGCACAAGATCGTGCCCAATCCGTTGCCGCCCGGTAAGCTGCTGGTGATCAATCCCGATAGCGCCTGCGATTTGTGGACGATGGGCGAGTTGATGGAGCAACCGCTGGTAGCCAGCGTCGATGAACAATCGCCGATCACGCAGCATGTCAAGTTGACCAACGTCTTGTTTCCGGCCGCGCGACAACTGACGTTTACCAATGAACCGAGCGTGCTGATAAAGACGCCCCTGGAGGAACCGCTCCTGGTTCATCTGCGTCGGTCGACGGGTGATGTGTTGATTCTGAATGTAGATCTCGATCAAGGTGACCTCCCGCTACGGATCGCTTTTCCGGTCATGATGAAAAATGCGCTCGAGTGGTTCGAGGGTTCGCAAGGCGAACTACAACCGGCCTTGGCCACGGGTAGCTCCACACAAATCGTATTGCCTGAACAGACCAGTCCGTCGGTCACTAGTGACGCCAGTCAAGCCAGCGTGGGCCAGCCGTTGCCAGCAGAGCGTTCGAACGAGCCAGCTGGATCGGGTCTCTCAAGTGACCCGGGTGCTGCAGGAGCTTCACTCGCGTCAGCGCCTTCCTTGGAGCAAATGAGTGGCCCGCCAGCTAAGACGACCGATGGTGGGGCAGCGATTCAGCCAGCGTATTGGCTCCGCGATCCACTGGGCGCTCTGACACCGCTGACTCAAGGTTCTGACACGGTGACACTGCCGGTTTTGAATCGCAGTGGTATTTGGTCCGTGGGTACTGAAGCCAACCTGGCTATCGATCCATGGTTTAACTCGGCCAAACCTGTTGAGCAGGTTGTGGGTGAACAAGTTACTGGTGCAAGTGCTGAAGCGGCTGAGGCCGGTCTACCAGCCTC
>JADLDX010000921.1 GCA_020846515.1 Pirellulaceae bacterium | reverse complement strand
GTACCGAGCACACGGCAGTAAACGGCTAATGCGGCGGCTGTCAAAATGGGACCTAGCAATTGCGCTCGTAGTTTCCAGCGGTCAATACGCAGGCGTGCTCCAGGCGTATGTAGCCAGGCGGCCATCAATAGCCAGATGCCTGCCAAGGCGATCAACACCCATATGCCATGGTGCCGCAGAAGACTGCTGAAGTTTAAAAGTGTCGAAGTACTCCAAGGCAACTCACCACTGTCGCGCAGCCGTTGAAAGAGCGGTTCGAATTTGGGGACGAAGAATAGAATCATGCCCGTGACGACCAGAATCCCCACCAACAATCGGAAAGCAGGATAGGCCAAAGCACCGGCCAGGTTACTGGTCAAAGCCGCGCGTCGTTCATGCAGTGTGGCCACGCGTTTGAGTGACTCTTCTACAAAGCCGCCCTCTTCGCCAGCTCGAACCATGTTGCAGGTCAGTTCGTCGAACGTGCTGGGATAGGTGGCCAATGCACCCGCCAGCGACGATCCATCGGCCACTTTCGAAGTGATCTCCGTCAGCATCGCTGACACACCAGGGTTGGTGGCCTGACTGGTGACTAACTCCAGCGATTTAAGCAGTGGCATACCCGACTCTAACAGGTCGGCCAGCATTTGGTACAGCTTGGCCAATTGTGCCCGAGAAAGCCGAGTCCTGGCCACCGCCTGTGAGGATTGCTCGGCAACCTTTAATGGCAGCAGCTTCAACTCGTTTAAGCGTCGAATCGCCTCGCGCTGCGATGTGGATCGCAGCACACCAACAATAGTTTGGCCAGTTGCATCCTGGGCTTCATAAGTGAAATTGGGCATGGTGGATGCTTGCTCCTCAATCGAGTTCCGAAGTGGCTACTCGCAGCACTTCTTCGATCGTGGTTTCACCTGCCAACACACGCTGCCAACCCGATTGACGTAACGTCGACATGCCTTGAGCCAGCGCTGCGGTGCGCAGTGCATCATGACTGGCACCTGCCAATACCAAGCGACGAATTTCGCTACTGGACTGCAGGAGCTCAAAGATACCCACGCGTCCTCGGAACCCAGTGTGATTGCACAAACGACAGCCTTGTGCTCGGAACAGCGTATGTCCGGCCCCCTCAGGGAAACAGAAATCGCTAGGTATGGTCACCTGATCAACGCTTTGGGGTACTTTGCAGTGCATGCACAACCGGCGGACCAAACGCTGAGCCAGTACTCCATGTACCGTGCTGGAAACTAAGAATCGCTCAACACCCATGTCAACCAGTCGCGTATAAGCGCCCACGGCATCGTTGGTATGCAGCGTGCTCAACACCAGGTGACCGGTCAACGAAGCTTGAATACAGGCCGAGGCGGTATCTTGATCGCGTACTTCGCCAATCAGGATCACATCCGGATCGTGACGTAACACGCTCCGTAAACCAGAGGCGAATGTCAAGCCAACTTTTGTATGGACTTGAATCTGATTGGTGCCACGCAAGGTGTACTCAATCGGATCTTCAATGGTAATGATCTTCTTGTCATCACTATTGATCTCCTGAATCGAAGCGTACAACGTGGTCGTCTTGCCGCTACCTGTGGGTCCGGTCACCAACAACATGCCATGCGGTTGATGGATCAATTTGGACCAGGCGGACTGAATGTGCGTGGGCACCGATAGTCCAGGTAATGTTAATTGCAGTCGACTCTTATCGAGCAATCGCATCACCACGCCTTCGCCATGCTGCATGGGAATGACGCTGACACGCACATCCAATTCCCGTTGTTGAACATGAATACGAAAGCCACCATCTTGGGCGATACGTTTTTCAGCGATGTTCAGACGAGCCATGATCTTCAAGCGGCTGATCATGGCCGCTCGAAAGCGATGCAGTTCGGCGGGCGTCGCTTGAGGATGCAATACGCCGTCGACACGGAAACGCACTACCATGCGCATGGCATCGGGTTCGAGGTGAATGTCGCTGGCCTCTTGTCGCACGGCATCGGAGAGCAACTCATTTACCAATTTGATTACCGAAGCTGTTTCTTCTGCATCGGCTATCTGATTGGTCGTGGGCTGTGACTCGCCAGCGTTATCTTCGCTGGCAAGCAGATCCTGAACCGTTCCGCCCCCAACGCCGAAATGAGCTCTCAGATGTCGCTCAATCTGTGTACGGTTAGCGAGCACTGGTTCCAACAGGACTCCCGAAAAGGCCGTCAGCTCTTCGAGCACGCCAAAGTTACGCGGATCGCTCAGCGCAATACGGACTCGATCACCGCTGCGTGTCAGCGGCAAGACTGCATGCCGAAATAAAGCCGGCGCTGGGAAGCAAGCGAGCAGTTCCACTTCAGGGGTGAACTCGCTCAGTTCGACATAGTCCAGCCCCCAAACGCGGGCCGCTTCCGTCGAACAAATGTCAAGCGCCTCGGCAGCAATGGGCCAACCAGTTTGGAGTGCATTAGGCGTGGTCTTGATAGTCATTGTTTCTAGCGCCAGATGATGGTTGACATGCGCGCAGACTGACACGCTTGACCGAGAAGCTTAGGTCTCCCAAACCGCCAAGACTGCCTAGTACTGCCAAGAAGCGACGAATGCCAGCTAGACCCTACCGGGAATACCGACAAGTAGGAAAAGAAAGACTGTAGCGATTAGGCAGAGCCTGCCGATCACAGCGGTTGTAGGGACAGTTTTAGAGGAGAAGCTCCGCGCTTGGGCCGTGACCGCATGTTGTTTTGGGTGTACCGTAGAACAGACGTTGGCAGGCCGCTGGACATCGTAAGGGTGTTAAGCGGAGCAGTGTCCGCTGCGCTATGCCTGGTGCCAATGCACGCTGCCCAATTGGCAGCCCAAACCCCCACGATTATCTCACCACCCGCGATTCAAGATTCAGGACGAAACTCGGCATCAAGCTCAGCAGCCAACCCGGTTTCCAACACCGACACGCGGCTACTCGAGTTAGATCCACCCAGTGTCTTGCCCGTCCAGATCTCGCCGCCGCCGCGCAGCTCCGCGACTGTGATCACAGCCCCCGTTCGCCAGACTGTGCAGTCTCTCTCGGCGCCGACCAGCCCCGCGCCGCTACAGGTACAGGTACCACCACCGAAAACTGCACAACCCAATACGTCACAACCCAATACGTCACAACCCAATGTTGCGCAACCTCATGTTGCTCAGCCGAATGTGATGCAGTCAACTCAGACTCGACTGCAAGTCACGCAAGTTCCGCCGCCTCCGTCATCACCGGTCCAACTTCAGCCACCGCCGCTAACGCCAACTCAACTGGCACCGGCCATCGAAGCCGTGCGTAGTCAGCTTGAAATCCTGTCTCTGTCCAACTCTGCACCGCAGATTCTGGCCGGTCCGCCTGCTCCATCGATTCCGACACTCGAACGTCGCAGTGATGTCGTACAGGTCTTGCCACCTAGTGCTCCGCAAGGTTCGCCCAGTGGACCAACCTCCGTGCCTGCAAGCACCACTTGGCAACCGACCAAGCGTGAGACAACATCTGGGGCAGGGCCCACCATCATCAGCACGTTCAGCTCACGGACCACTTCTCCCACCCGACAACCCGATTTGATATCCACGATCGTCAAGCAACCGGATAGTTCAGGATCGAGGCCAACGCCGCCAGCTCCTATGCAGTCTGGTTCTATGCAGTCTGGTTCACCAAGTACTGTTGTTTCATCAGACTCAGTGGATGCAGGCAAGGGTACAGGCTCGGTGGCGACACGTGTGGCTGCACTTGCGCCGCCGCCTCGCGCTACGGAATCACGCCCCGCGCCAGGGGTAGTTGAACTTTTCGCAACCGAGACGCGAAGTCCCGCCACCCCATCTTCTTCATCGCCATCGGGCCTGCGATGGACAGAACCGTTGGTGGCTCAACTGCCCAGCTC
This sequence comes from Pirellulaceae bacterium, assembly GCA_020846515.1. Lineage (GTDB taxonomy): Bacteria > Planctomycetota > Planctomycetia > Pirellulales > Pirellulaceae > Aureliella. Next base: position 277 of record JADLDX010000921.1, on the reverse strand, counting down.
CGCGCGGCCCACCCAAATTGCGCCTCCAGCCCGGCCAGTCATCAGTGAAGACGTTCCCTTCAGCATGCCATTGGCTCCACCGGCCCAACCTGGCCCTCAGGTCTACGAAGCGCCGTCAACACTAAACAATCCGTCGCTGGCCCAGCCCCGCGCCGTGCAGCCATCCTTGGTACAACCTTTTGCACAGCAGGCACCTCAGCGGTTCACTCTACAGGCTGCCCCACAATTCACACCGCAGGCCGCCCCACAGTTCGCTCCACAGTTCGCTCCACAGTTC
>JADLDX010000920.1 GCA_020846515.1 Pirellulaceae bacterium | reverse complement strand
TTGCGGCCAACGGGAGGTCGACGCTCCTGCGGAGACAAGTTTCCCAACCATCCGAACATCCATGCCGGTTGGCCTCGTTCTATCGCGAACCCAATGTGCCACAATCAGGGTCAATCGGCATGGACAGTCGGCCGCGATTTGCGGCGTGCCTCCGCAGGAGCGTCGACCTCCCGATTTGCGTAGGGCTCCCAGTTTGTAATGGCTCCCGGCGTCCTAACTAAGCGTTTCGTTAAATCCCACCCGAAACTTCCGCCCGGTTCGACTGTTAAGTAGAATAGAGCGGGGGTGTATCGCCCCGAAACAGGCGAAAAACTGGCTGAAAAACCAAGGCCAGTGAGGCTCGGCCCCGCATATCCAACGCCTCTAAAATAACTCAGCCCATTACCAGATTAGAGTACTTCGCGCGTGTCCAAGCACATCATTATCGACTGGCAAAGAGACGGTCTGTTCGTGGCCATGGGATCGCGACGCGGCAACTCCGTGACGATCGATACGCTGGTCGACACGAGCGGTGAGGGTGGCGGGAACGGCTCTTCGACCGCCATTTCTACGCAGTTGTTCGCATTGGCCAAGCAGTTGGATCTTCATAAATGCGAAGCCACGATCATTGCTCCGCGCGAGGTGCTTGAGTTTCGTTCCTTGACGGTACCTCGGGGTGATGCCAACGAAGTTCCGGACATGGTTCGGTTTCAGGCTCAGCGGCAAATGGCCAACATCGGAGACACGTGGCCGCTGGACTATATTTTGCTGCCCGATCAACCTGGCAGTGATGGCATATCAGCCTTGGCAGCCACCATCTCACCGGCTCACATGGCGGAGATCGAGGCTACCTGTTCGGACCTGGGCATTCAGTTGACGCGTGTGTTGGCGCGACCGGTGGAAATCGCCCGCTGGGGTGTATCGATCGGCAATCTGGCGGGCGTCGAGGCAGCGCTGGTGATTGCTGTATCACAAACTCATGCGGATTTGCTGGCCGTCAGCCTGGGCTCGCTAGTCCAAGTCCGCGGAACGCGGTTGCCTGAAGACCCCAAAGTCATGGGCACGGCTCTGGTGGCCGAAGTACGTCGAACCATCATGGCGGCGGCCAACGTTCTGAACAATCAATCGATATCCAAGATCGTGCTTATTGCCGCTCCGGATATCGCTGAACGAGTAGAGACTCTGGTCGCCGAAGCGACAGGTGCCAGTGTTACGATCGTGGATCCAGCTTCTGTGGTGCCTGCCAAGTTGCCAGAGCGGCATGAATTGGCCCAACGCGCCGCTAATCGTCTGGCAGCCGTAGCCGGCGTCGTCAGCAATCCCACGCCCGATAAACGCAATGTGATCGATTTGCGCAACTGCAAGCGACGTGAACCGAAGAAGACTCGAGTTCGCGAGATGGCGATGGCCGGCGCTGGCGTGGGCATCCTCTTGCTGGGCGGCGTTTATTGGTGGTGGAGCAGCCATGCTCATCTGGATATGGCCATCGCGGCGGCTAAGGATCTGGAGAAACAAAAAGCCGGTAGTGCCGAAACGCTCATCCCTAAAATCAAACAACGTGAGGACGTAGATAACTTCCTAGCCGGATCGATCAACTGGTTGGATGAATTGTCCCACATTGCTCAGCACGCACCACCAAGTCAGGATGTAATGCTCAGCAATCCGACCTTCCAACTGCTGACCGATCGCAAGGGAAATTTGGGCCAAATCACGCTGGTTGCCGAAGCCAAAAATGCTGGCGTGCTAAACGAACTGAAAGAGAGCCTCAGCGATAAAGGCCACGAGGTCACCGGCGGTGGTCCTAAGAGTATGCCAGTCAGGAAGGGCGACTACAGCTTGACCGAGAAAGAAACCATTCGCGTGGGTACCAAGGGCTGGGACCCGCTGGCCGTACCGCCTAAAAAGCCGGCCAATCCTGTGAGCTCCGCAAGCCCAAGTACTGCGCCAACTAGTGCGGCGCCAACTAGTGCAGCGCCAACTGGTACTGCACCAACCAGTGCAGCACCAGCTACCAAGCCAACTGATACAAAGCCAACTGATACTAAACCAACTGAACGAGCCCCGACCAATTCAGTCGTTCCGCAAGTTACGGCAACTTCCGCTAAGTGACGGACAGACGAAGACACCGAAGTCGGCATCTGGCGTCACACGCCGCTGTCGACACGATCGACCTAGAAAACCCTATTCAGATAAGCAGCTTTATCCATGGCCATGTCGAAACGCGAACAATTTCTGGCAATCGCCGTCTCAGGCGTCGTCGGATTGCTGAGCGTGCAGTTCGTTGTCAATTCGGTGCGTTCTGGTCTGCAAGCCAAACAGAACCAATTGAAATCGCTAGAAGACAAGATCGAAACTCATGATCGCAAGATGACCGACAGTGCGTTGGCCACTAAGCGACTGAACGAACTTAAGTCGAAGAGCCTGCCGAAGAATCGCGAAGCTGCCAAGAATCAATATTCGGCTTGGCTATCGGAACTGGCCACCCAATCCGGCGTGCAAAAAGTATCGCTGGAAGACCAGCAGGCCGCTGGCTTGAAGAGCGATGCGTTCTCAGCTTATCGCTTCGTACTCAGTGGTGAGATTCGCCTGGACAACCTGATCAAGTTATTGCATGGCTATTACAATCGCGACTACTTGCAACGCATTCGTGATTTAAAGATCACGCAATTGCGTGACAACCCGGAGATGGTGCAAATTAAACTCGACACCGAAGCCATTGCCCTGGCATCGGCGGATTTAAAGCAAGAACCTTCCCTGGCCGCATCGGGTCGTGTGCCGCAAAGCTTGGAAGAGTACCAGACGTCTATTCTATCCCGCAATCCGTTTGCTCCACCCAATCGAGCGCCAAAGTTTAACGTCGCTAGCAGCGTCGATGTTCCTCGAGACAGCGATTGGTCCCTGGAAGTGAAGGCAGTGGATCCAGATAATCGACACACTGTCAAATACACGCTCGTATCGGAAAAACCGGAGGGTCTGAACTTCGATGAAACCAGCGGCAAGTTTAGCTGGAAACCCAAAGCGAACGGCAATTTTGACGTGGTGGTGCAAGCCATCGACACTGGATTTCCGCCGCAAAAGAGTGAGCATAAGCTGACCTTAAAGGTCGTCGATCCGCCAGCGCCGCCACCACCCCCGACCGTTGAACCGCAGTTCGACGTTGCTTCCCAATCGTATGTTTCGGCCGTGTTGGGCGGACGCGATCGCAACGAACTGTGGATTCGCAGCAAAACGGACAATAAGTACTTTGTGGCTGTTGCCGGCGATCAAATCGCCGTCGGCTCGGTCAAAGGCAAAATAGTTGAGGTCAACGTGGAAGAACAGTTTGCGGAACTCGAAACCGAGGGCAGACGCTGGATCTTGAGTATGGACGATCCGTCTCTGCAAGCTGCCTATAAACGCTCACTGGAAAACTAGGCAGATTGGGTGGCATTTATGTCCGATTGAGCCCGTGTGGAAATTCCAAGCAGGGCTTGCCAATCAGTCCGCTTCCCCCTAAAATCTGCCTTCTGCAAACCAGAATTGAGCTCAAGGAAAGATCGATGACTTTAGATAAAAGCCTCAAAGTGCGTGCCGGGGCGAATAAGGCTCGCAACGTCATGACGCGCGTCGAGCGCATCAAGCGGCTGAAAGAACTTGAACGTTGGACCGAAGGCGATCCTGTATTGGGTATTCCGAAGACCCGCGTTATCAAGCTGGCTTTGAAGAAGAAGAAGAAGGTCAAGAAGGAAGACGAAGTCGACGACAAGAAGAAAAAGAAGTAGTCCGCTTCCTGACTTTGAACACGAATCATTTAAAAGCCATTCCGTATCGGGATGGCTTTTTTTGTATACCCAGCGAAGCCTGGCCAACCCAATCGGCGCGAGTCACTGCACGAGCCTATCCATCGGAAATTGATCCGACTCGCCAGAGGGCCCGGAGACACAGGG
>JADLDX010000919.1 GCA_020846515.1 Pirellulaceae bacterium | reverse complement strand
TCCACTAATTGGAGTGCCGTCAGATCTTGAGAACCATAAGCGTGCTCCAGGACAGTTCCGGCCAAGGTGGCTGCGCGTGTGCGATCCGCAGCTAACTCGATCAATCGCGTATTCAAGTTCGACGACTGCGACTGGGGCGAGAGTTCATGGACCTTCTGAAGAATGACGCTCAGGAACTCGGGTAAGTTATCCAGGCATAGTCCTTGATCGATGGCACGCACCAAGGCTCGCAGTGCTTCCAAGCCAAGCACTCCGCCACTGCATTCATCTCCCAGCAATGGCCCCCAACCGCCAGCGCGCACGATTTGGCCTTGTGGGTCACGAGCCGCAGTGATCGAACCTGTACCAACGATGACGGCCAACGTATTAATGTGGGGAGTATCGCAGTGGTAGTCGACCAGCGGGTCAATGTCGCCCACGCAGGCAACGCTCGCTCCCGTCACCACTGGCCTGGGTAAAGTAGGGCGAATGGATTCGAGCACCCGCGCGCGATCCTCTGGCCGCCCTGCTCCAGCCAAGGAAAGCAGCAAGTAATGAATCGGCAAGCCTGACTGCAGCAACTCGCTGGTGACAGTCCACAAACCGCGTTGCAAGTTTGACGCGGCGGTCAGCCAACTACTGGGATGAGCCGACCCGGTGCCAGGGAAATGCCATTGACGCGCCTGGTCCAGCGACTCTGGTAGGTGATGGGAGTGCTCATCAAAGCCATCGGTGCGCATGGCGGCAATGGCGATCTTCGATCCGCCACCATCGACTGCCACGACCCAGCCAGGTTCCAGCGCGCTCATGGTGAGCTCAATGCTTGAACTGGGACATCGCCAATGACTTTCCGCAAATGTCCGCCCTCCAACTCCAAGAGCTGGGTGGCCATGTGCGCGTCGGTTTGGCGATGATGCATGACGATGGCTACTTTAACTATACCGTCTGCCCGCGCCAGCAATTCATCGGCGGCTGCATCACTCAGGCCGGTCAACATGCGCACCAGGCGGCGACTGCGCGCGATCAGTTTTTTATTTGTCGCGCGCACATCGACCATTAAATTGCCATAGGTCTTGCCGATGCGAATCATGGCGGCCGTTGTAATGCTGTTCAATATCAGCTTGGTAGCCGTACCTGCCTTTAATCGCGTTGAGCCGCTGACGATCTCTGGCCCCACGATGGCACAAATGACCACATCACAGAGCGCTTCCATTTCGCTGCCGGCGTTGCATACCACAGCCACCGTGTGGGCACCCACGCTACGCGCATAGCTCATACCTCCCATGACATAAGGCGTGCGACCACTGGTGGCAATGCCTACCACGACGTCGCGAGGGTTCAGGTTGAGTTGCGCTAGATCGCTTGCGCCTAGTTCGGGACTATCTTCGGCGCCTTCGATCGCGCGTCTCAGGGCTGTGTCTCCGCCTGCAATAAAACCCACGACCATTTCTGGCGGAGTGCTGAACGTGGGCGGACACTCGCTGGCATCCAACACGCCCAGGCGACCAGACGTGCCAGCGCCCATATAGATCAATCGCCCACCGGTGCGAAAGGCATCTTCTACCAGCTCGACGGTGCGGGCTATCTGCAATTCCGCGCGTGCGACCGCTTGGATCACCTGCTGGTCCTCGCGATTCATCAGCCGCACAATTTCCAAAGGGTGCCAGCGATCAATCTCAATGGATTGTGGATTAACCGATTCGGTGGTTAATTTGGCGAGTTTGTTTGTATCCATCAATGAGACTTTCGTTCGCCAGCCGAAGTACGTGGGGCATAGAGGCATCTCGCGCGGTCAACAAAGCCAGTTGCTCAGTGAAGCCAGTTGCTCAGTGAAGCAGACTTCGCCCGGTTCAGCTAACGATGACCTGGTTTAACCTAACATGGCATGTTGCTTCAGCCACTGGACCACGTCTTCAGCCAGTTCGCGTGGATTGCGTTCCGCTGACAGCAAGTGGATCTCCGGATTCACAGGTGCTTCGTATGGGTCGCTGATGCCCGTAAAGTTAGCGATCTTGCCAGCTCGTGCTTGTTTATACAAACCTTTGGGATCGCGGCTTTCACATACTTCCAGCGGCGCATCGACAAACACTTCGATAAAGTCGCTGGCTTGTCCTTGGCTTTCGATCCACTGGCGAACGCGCTGACGATCGCGACGATAGGGACTGACAAATGCGGTGAGCACGATCAACCCGGATGAGGCCAGTATGGCCGCCAAGGCGCCAACGCGGCGTATATTCTCTTCGCGATCCATCGGGCCAAAGCCCAAACCAAACCGCTGAGCAAACTCTGCACCATGTTCGGCTTGCAACAGGTTCGGACCAGCACACAATCCATGTCGAATGTTGTCGCCATCTAGCAGCATGGTATGCACACCCTGTTGATGCAACAGTTCATCGACCAGATTAGCGACGGTACTCTTACCTGAGCCACTTAGGCCGGTGAACCATAACACAACTCCACGATGGCCCATCAATTGTTCGCGTCGCTGGCGATCCACGGCATGTGCATGCCAGACGACTTGCGGATTATCAGCACTCATACTTGGCGTTTCATCGAAGGAGTATTTAGCTCAACAGTCCGCGACCATCGATGGTCAATCGTTCCAGAGAACCATCTTCGCGCAACCACCAGGCGTAGTTCTGTAGATTGACGCACGGGCAAATGTGGTTAGGAATCACCGCCAATCGCTCGCCCAGCTTGGGTGGTCGCTCTTCGGCGCGGACGTCCACTTGCCCATGTTCTTCGCTCAATCGCAACAAACGCGAGTTAGGAAAGTTGATCAAGGACCCGAAGCCACTTTCGCGGTCAGGTACACACGGATCATTGGTGAATGTCTTGGAACCGCCATCGATGACGATCTGACCGGCTACCGCTGTACTGATAACCGTGACGATGACCCGCGCAGCGCATTCTTCGAAACTACTGAAGCCGCCCTTGAGTTCATTGGTGTCATTGAGAATGTAAGTCCCTGGTCGAATCTCGGTGAACTCGGGTACCAGGTGCGATTGATAGGCCGTGGGAGAGGAGCCGCCGGAGACGATGCGGGCTTCCAATCCACTGGCTCTCCATAGATCGAGCGTCTCACGCAGTTTGGCAGATATTTTACCGAGCGGCTCAACTTGATCTTCAGGATCACACCAGACGTGCCCTGGGTAACACATGATGCCTTCCAAACGCAGGTTAGGCAGCTTCGAAACGGCTTGAGCCAATTCGAGTGCTAGTTGGGGCGTAGCGACTCCGGTGCGTCCCATACCGACATCGATGTCGACCAGGATTCCCAGGTTTGTTCCGGCGCTGCGAGCCGCTGATGATAGTTCGCTGGCAGCCATCAGACTATCGACCGCGACAATGGTTGGTCGCATACCAGCCAGTCGAGCAGCTCGCTGGCGTCGTGCGGCATCAAACACAGGATAAGCGATCAGCAACTCGGCATCCAACTCACTCATCACCTCACCTTCACCCACCTTGGCAACCGTTAGTCCAACGGCACCAGCATCCAGTTGCATCTGGGCCATTTTCACCGACTTGTGAGTTTTGGTGTGCGGTCGAATTCCCAAGTTATGTTTACGACCATATTCAGCCAGTCGATTAATGTTGTACGCCACGGCCTGGCTATCAAACACCAGGGCAGGCGTCGGCAATTGATCGATATTGGCTACTTCGCGCGGCAGCAGATCAGGTGGTATCACGGTCGCTCTTCTTTGGATGGCAGGGAAATGAAGAATTGACTGGTAACGGTAAGCATCTTGGGTGATGCTGGACATGGCGGAGGATCGCGGGCATGCAATCGTACCCAAACTGCTTCCAAAAAGATAAACGTTGCTGCGCCGGAACGCTACTACGGTTTCGCTCTCTTTCGAAGCGGGTAGGATAAACTAAATGGCTAACGTCCGATCGGCCGAGCGTTCCAGAAATGGTTCGTGACGACGTGCTTGGTGATTTTGCTACATGGTTTCGATGTTGTGTCCTGTTTATGCCCGCGGCAAGAAAATAATGATGCAAAGCGGATTGTTTCCCGATCCTGAGCCTGATGAGCCCAAACTAGAGTTCGTGACGGTTGCGAAAGTTGGCGAGATACCAGAAGGCAGGGGCCGCGCCTTTGCCGTGGCGGGGCGCATGATCGCCGTGTTCTGCGAGAACGGTCAGCATTTTGCCATCGATGATTTCTGCCCGCATCAAGGTGCGTCGTTGGCCGAAGGTTACGTCGAGAACAACTGCGTGGCCTGTCCGTGGCACCACTGGCGTTTCAGTGTTCGCGACGGTCGTTGGCTGGACAGTCCACGCATTCGAGTCGATGCTTTCCCTGTGCGGATCGTGGGCGACGAGATACAGGTATCCGCCACGCCCAAGCAAATTAACTAACTCTCCCAAGCGCAGCGCCAGGGAGGGCAGAACTAACCCTCCCAAACGCAGCTTAGGGAGGGTCGAAAAACAGGCGTTCAGCCTGCTTTTTCGGGGAGGGTGCGTGCGCCGCAGAGGCGAGCTCGCAGCGAAGTACTTCATGCTTGGGTTAGCACGGCCAGCCCTCCCCGCCCACGCTGCCGCGGGTCGACCCTCCCACTGCTGCGCAGCGAGAGGGTTAGTTGAAGTAACCCTCCCAAGCGCAGCTTAGGGAGGGTCGAAAAATAGCGTCAGCGACTTTTTCGGGGAGGGTGCGTGCGCCGCACAGGCGAGTTAGCAGCGAAGTGATTCTTGCTTGGGTTAGCACCGCCGGCCCTCCCCGCCCACGCTA
>JADLDX010000918.1 GCA_020846515.1 Pirellulaceae bacterium | reverse complement strand
GTCTTATGAGGTGGTGGCTTTTCGCGGCCACTGCTCCCTGCGACAGGGCGAGCTACTGGCGACTTGCGACGATCTAATCCTCTGGATCGAGCGTGCGGCTCCGGTCGATCCCCAAATTCCACGCAAATACATCTGCACCATGGAAGGCAACGTCACCCTCGACTGGGAGTCTCGCAAGTTGCTGCGCGATGCGCGTTGGATGGGTCATTTGTTCAGCTATCAAGAAGTACAGATGAATGTTCGTGCGGAGGCATCGCGCGAGGACATCCCGCGCCTTGACTGGAGTCGTGATCCGGCTTCGGCAGTCGTACCAGCACAATACGCCTCACCAACATCTCCTGGCGCTCCGCCTTTGTTGCCTCCCAATACATTGCCTGCCAACAACTCACCCGGCGCCGCCGGATTGCAACTGAACCTGCCACAGGCCGTCGAAACTTTACCAGGTGCCGTTCAATGGCCTGCCGATACTGGGGTGAATACACCTGGTGCCGCTGCAACCGGCGGTAGCAGTTCAACGTCGCTGCCCGTTGGCGGGCTGGTGATTCCAGACGATGGCAGCCTGCCCTATCCCGCCGGTCAACGCCCCCTGCCCCCTCCAGCCGCAGCAGTGCCTTACTCGGTCACTCAAGTCGTCGCGCAGCCTCCATTGGGCGCAAAACTGGTAACCATCAACCAACGCAGCATGAGCCGTGTGCCGACGGTGTACTATCAGTCTCGTCCTGAGTCGAACGACACCATCGCTACGATTCGTGGCGGCGTGGTGCTATCAATTACCGGCGTCCAAGTAAGAGCCGCCGACGGGACTGTGACCGATTTTGGCAACGTGAGCATCGAAACGGATAACGCGGTCATGTGGATACGCGGCAACGGCAACGCTCAACCTACGTTACTGACAGGCCTGGAGTCTTTGTCCGATCGCCCTATCGAGCTGTACCTGGAAGGCAATATTGTCCTCAACCAAGGTCAACGCAAAATCTTCGCTGAAAAAATGTATTACAACGTCTCCAGCGAATACGGCATGATTCTTTCCGCTGAAATACTCACGCCAGTCCCACAGTACCAGGGTTTGCTCCGTTTAAAAGCGGACGTTATCGAGCAACGCGATCGACAGAACTTCTTGGCCTACGGTGCGGCGATCACCAGCAGCCGGTTGGGAGTCCCTCGCTACTGGATGCAGGCCGATCAAGTAGCGTTCGAAGACAATCGTCCCGAAGGCAGCATCGATAACAGTCGATACCCCGCCGCTGGTCAGCCTACCAACATGCAGGCCACCAGTCGCAATAATTTTGTGTATCTAGGCGGACTGCCGGTTACCTATTGGCCGATCTTCACCACAAACTTGAACAAACCCAGCTTTTACCTTAGCAGCGTCAAGTTCAAGAATGACCAGATTTTCGGGACGCAGGTTTTCACAGAGTTCGATGCATATCAACTGTTGGGTATCGACGGCCCTGAAGGCACAGATCTAACCCTATCTGCCGACTACTTATCCGAGCGTGGTCTGGCAGGCGGTGCGCGCTTCACGCTGGACCGTCCGAACTTCTGGTTTGCCGGTCCCACCAACGGCAGCTTGGACGCCTGGTTCATCAATGACAATGGTTTTGACACCCTGGGCGCCGATCGCATAAGGATGACACCAGAAGCCGATGTGCGCGGACGAGCCCTCGGACGTTTTCGCAGCAATTGGACACCGAACATCGAGTTTTGGTCCGAACTTGGCTACATCACGGATCGCAACTTTCAAGAACAGTACTTTGAGAATGAATGGGACCAACAGAAGGACGCAAGCACTGCCCTGCGATTGCGCAGCTACAACGGCAACCGCATGTTCGACATTTGGGGCCAGACCCAAGTCAATGATTTTTTCACCGAAACCGAATGGCTGCCGCGGCTGGAACACTATTGGTTGGGACAAGACTTGGGGGAGTGGTTTTCTTGGAGTGAGCGAACGAGTGTGGCGTATGCCAACCAACGCGTGGCCACTACACCCACAGATCCTCAAGACGCAGCCAAGTTTACGCTTCTGCCGTGGGAGACTAACAGTGAGGGCGTGCGAGCTATCACACGCCAAGAACTCAGTTCGCCTATCAACCTAGGCGCTTGGAAGTTCACTCCGTTTATTTCCGGTGAAGCCGGCTACTGGGGTGAAGACGTGGCTGGAGATCCACTGACGAGATTGACTGGACAAGGTGGTCTGCGCAGTTCGTTGCCCATGTGGCGCACTTATCCTTCGTACAATAGCAGCCTGTTCGATATCAACGGTATCGCGCATAAAGTCAGTTTCGAGAACGAATTGTTCTATGCCGATTCCAGTCAAGATCTCGATCAACTACCGTTGTTCGATCCGCTGGACGACAATGCCCAAGAACACTTTCGGCGACGCATGATTTTTAATACCTTTGGCGGCGCTCGGCCCGAACGCTTTGAGGAACGCAACTATGCGTTACGTCAAGGTATGCAGCGATACGTTACTGCTAGTAGTTCGGAGATCGTCGATGACATGGTCCAAGTGCGCAGCGGAATCAATCAACGCCTGCAGACCAAACGTGGTTATCCGGGGCGCGAGCGCATCGTGGATCTCGTCTCGTTTGATGTCGACTGGATCTACTACCCGAAAGCCGAACGCGATAACTTCGGCGAAGACGTAGGGGCCATTAACTATGACTTCCGCTATCACATCGGCGATCGCTTGACGCTTTTGTCGGACGGATACTTCGATGTCTTTTCACAAGGTCTGAAAGCGGTCTCAGCCGGAGCGATGATCAGTCGGCCAGGCCGTGGCCAAGCGTATCTGGGAATCCTCTCGCTAGAAGGGCCCATCAGCAGCAACGTCCTCAATGGCTATCTCGACTACCGCTTGAACGAAAAATGGGTCGCCGCAGGTGGCGCCGCCTGGGACTTCGGTTCAGTTGGCAGTATCGGACAGTCTTTGTCGCTCACACGTATTGGCGAATCTGCCTTGGTACAGTTGGGTGTCAATGTGGACAGCGGACGAGATAACGTCAGCTTCAGCTTTAACATTGAACCGCGGTTCTTACCGTCCGGTCGTATCGGCACCGCCGGTGGCCAGTTGATTACTCCAGCCGGATTGTACGGCGTGGAATAACGTTCCATCACGTCAGGTTGTGCGGCCCAAACGCCGTGGGCAGCAATTGATCCAGCGTCGTGTCGATGCGTTCTTCCGCTTCACATGTGCAGACGATACGTGATTGCGAGCCGAATTCGTTGATGACCTGTCGACACGCGCCACAGGGCGCGGTGACTCGGTCCGTCGGCGTATAAATGACCACGCAAGCAATTTGTCGTTCGCCGGCAGCGACCATTTGAAACACTGCGTTGCGTTCGGCACAACACGCCAGTCCATACGATGCGTTCTCGACGTTGCATGCACTGTACTGGCGGCCACTGGTCGAAACGACCACCGCCCCCACATGAAACTTACTGTAGGGTGCATAGGCCCGCGCACTGGCGACTTTCGCAGTCTGAATGAGTCGCAGCAAAGTATCTTCAGAAACAATTGTCATGGCGACTCCGTGAGGAGGATGCAACCTGGCAAACTACGCATTCAGGATCGGGCTTAGAACTTCTCCGTGAACGTTCGTCAGCCGACGTCCGATGCCATTGTGATAGTAAGTTAGTCGTTCATGATCAATGCCTAACAAGTGCAGCACCGTTGCGTGGTAGTCATACCAGTGCACCGGCTTGTCCACGGCTTTCCAACCGATATCGTCGGTGGCTCCATAGTCAATGCCATGTTTCAAGCCTGCCCCGGCCATCCAGATCGAAAAGCCATACATGTTATGGTCGCGACCCGTGCCGACTTGATCGGCGGCGGACTGAGCAAAGGGCGTGCGTCCAAACTCAGAGGTACATAAAACCAACGTGTCATCCAGCATACCGCGCTGGCGCAAATCACGAATCAAAGCGGCCACAGGTTGATCCATTCGCAGAGCTTCACGCGTGTGGTTCTCCTTGACATCTTCGTGACCATCCCAATTGATACGTGGCGACCCAAACGACCCACCGGAAAATAACTGTACGAAACGCACGCCACTTTCCAGCAAGCGACGAGTCAGCAGACAACGGCGTCCAAAATCTTCTGTCTCTGCGCGATTTAGCCCATAGGCTTCGTGCGTCGCCTCGGTCTCCTGAGAAAGATCGGTGACGTGCGGTACAGCCAACTGCATTTTGGCAGCCAGTTCGTAACTACGCATGCGCGCCACCAGCGCATCTTCCAGTCCGTTACGTTCCAAGTGCTGCTGATTCAATTCAGCCAACAACTGGCGACTGTCGGCGTCACGCTTGGCCGATTGATGGCGTGCTGGAAACAAATCTTGTATCACAGATCCCTTGGTCTGAAACGCGACACCTTGATGCTGCGCAGGCAAAAAGCCATTCGACCAATTGATGGATCCACCAGCCGGCAGACCACGCGCGTCGGGCAAGACCACGTAGGATGGCAGTTCGTCTGTCTCACAACCCAGACCGTACGACACCCACGAACCCATGACCGGAAAACCGTTCAACCGAAAACCTGAATTTTCTTCGAACGTTGCGGGAGTATGATTGGCCGAATCGGCAACCATGGAACGAATGATCGTCAATTCATCCGCGACACTGGCCAAATGCGGAAACAGATCGGAGACCCACAAGCCACTTTGACCTCGCTGCTTAAACGCCCAATCGTTCATGCGCAACAAGCCAATCTTGTCGAAGAACGTGGCTGGCTTCTCGGCCGACTGCAGGGCCTTTCCATGAAACCTGGCCAACTCGGGTTTGTAGTCAAATGTGTCGATTTGACTGACCCCTCCGCACAAACAGAGATGAATGACACGTTTGGCTTTGGGCGCATGATGCGGTATACCCGTTACCTCACCCGGAACATGGCCAGGAAGGCTGGCTGCGCTAGAGTCTGCTAACGCGCAACGCTCACGTATCAGTAGCGATGCGAGCGCCGTGCCGGTCAGCGATGAACCGGCAAAGTTCAGCAGGCTGCGTCGGTCAATGGATGGTTGCATGGCGATAGACTTAGTTTTTCGAGGATTGACCGTTAGCAATGGTGGCTCTGTCTGAATCCACAAACTCAAATTACAAGCTGTGCTGGCAAACTGTGCTGGCAAACTGTGCTGGTAAATTCTGGTCGCAAGCAGGCTATCGAACGTACAAGAATTCGTTGCTGTTCAAGAGAATACGGCACAGGGCGGGCAGGTCGTGTTGCTGAACAAATGCTTGGCAGCGCTGGATCTCGTCGTCATTGGCTGGACGATTGAAAACGATCAAGTATGCCAATTCAATTTGCTGTGGCTGATTTTCGCCAACTTGCGTTTTGATGCGTTCAGCCAGGGCGTCGGACATTTCAAATGTAAACGGATTGTTCAGCAGTGCTAAGGCCTGAAGTGGTGTGGTTGTGACCGCTCGACGCGGAGTGGTGGCCGAGGGATCTGGGCAATCGAAGGTTGTTAGAAAGGCGTTGTTGCCACCGCGGGGAATAAAGCGATAGATCGTGCGGCGACGCGCTTCGCTGCCAGTCTCGACGATGGATTCGTAAAAGTTGCTGCCCTTGTAGAAAAAGTGTCGCATATCGCGATAGCCGCGACCGCCGACTTGTTTATCCAGCCGATTCGTCATCAGCAACATGGCATCCCGCAACGTTTCGGCGTCCAGCCTTGTCGGAGACATACGCCACAGCCATCGATTGCCGGCATCAATCTTGACTGCTGCAGCATTCGAGTCCGATGACTGACGATAGGTTTCCGAGGTGACGAGCGCACGCTGTAGTGCCTTTAATTGATAGTCGTTAGCGATCAATTGCTCCGCCAAGGCGTCGAGTAGTTCGGGGTGACTGGGCAGGCCTCCGTTGAATCCAAAGTCGCTGGATGTTTCGACTAGTCCGTGACCGAAGTGATACTGCCACAGGCGATTGACAATGACACGCGGAAACAGTGGATTG
>JADLDX010000917.1 GCA_020846515.1 Pirellulaceae bacterium | reverse complement strand
CGACTTGGTTGAAGCGTACACGCCACCACTCGATAGCCGATTGCGGTTCGCGCTCGATCAAGCCGCGAGCGACGAGTTCCTTGTGATCTGGGTTGGAGTGGGGCGGTTGCAAACGATAGAGTACGTTCAGGGCCAGTTCCGTAATGGGACGCGTGCTGCGAAAGCTCTCCTTCATCACCGACGATCGGCCGCGCATGTCCAGCCCCAAGTCGGACCACTTGGGCGTCGGTCGGCCGTAGATGTTCTGTGCGTTGTCGTAAAAAATGTTAATCGCCCGGCTATTCTCATCCGTCGTCTCGGACTGCCAAACGATAGCCGCTAATAGTTTCAACGTGTGCGCACCCATATCCTGCGCTTCATCGACAAACATGGCATGACAACGCGGCGTAATATCCTGGTGCGACCGGCGACTCAAGTAAGCCTTGGCGGCTTCATCGTAATCAAACTGGTAATCGTCAATCGATAGACCAGCCTCGGGCAACATGACCGACAGTATCTCGCGTACATGATGCAATTCCACGCGATGCCAAGGAAACGATTTACCGCCCGTTGCCTGTCGCCAGGCAGACTCAATGGAATCACCGATCAAAGTTTGTAGCGATCGATTTGCAAAGACAGCCCAGATACGTACATCCGCTTCGCGCGCCATCCGTTGAATCGTTTGCATCAACCAATGCGCCAACACGACTGTCTTGCCGCTACCAGCTACGCCACGTACCAGTCTGGGTTTGCCATCCAGCTTAAGACCACACAATCGCTGCTGCTCATGGGATAGAACTGGCTCCAACTGTTTGCGCTGGGATAGTTGATGACCAACTACATATTCGGCGCTCGACTCGCGCACTTGGGGCAATCGAAAACGAGTTTGAGCCGAGACGGGTTGCCAGTGCAGTTGAGATCCTTGTTGGCGGAGCACGCGCGGCGCCATGTACTGGAGCAGGGGACGCAAATACGGTTCTTCCATTTCGGCGCGACTAGCCAGCAGCAGGATGGCTTCGCGTGCGCGACTGAGTCCCACGTTAATCAATCGCTTCCAATCATCGTATGCCCAACCGTAACTGCCGGCATTGACCGTATCGAAGATGACGATGTCAGCTTCTGAACCTTGTTGACTGTGAACGGTCGACGACATCCATGACTTGATATCGGCCGACGCGAAAAAAGTATGCACCAATTTGGCCTGGGCGTTGAAGGGCGAGATGAATAGCCCTTTGGTTTTGGCGAGGCTTGAGTCGCTGAACAGTCGCCGCAGGATATCCAAGGTTATTGGGCGAACCCAACTTCGATTACCAGGTCCGCGATCGGCGCGAATGGTGGGTAAATCGTGGGTCTCTTCATCCAGGATGTACCACATGGCCCGCGGTTGATTCTGAAACAGGCGGGGCAGGGGGGACGGACGCTGTACAACTTCCGGTGCCGTCGACAATTGGCCATCGTATTGAAAGGCCGATACCACCTGACATACATCGGGGTGCATACGGTACTGACGGGAGAGGACATGCACGCCCGTTGGATGCTCGTGGATCTTATCCAAGTGTCCCAGACCGCTCCGCGCTAACCAGTTGCCTTGCCCAGGTTCCAGAATGCGACTGATACGACTGATCGGCGCCAATTGCTTCGAGTCTCCGACCAGGATGACGCGTCGACTGGCCAGCAGCGACAGCGCCGCGATGATCACCCTGGACATCAGTCCGGCTTCGTCAATGATTACTGTAGTGAACGGTGCTCGTTCTAATTCCAAGTCTTCTCGAACTTCTTGCCGATTCAAAAAACTGGTGGCCATAAAGGCTGTGCCGATGACCACGCGCACACGGGCATCCAGAAAATTGCGTTTGGCCGCATCCTGCATCTGACCGCGTGTAGCTTTGATTTGCTGGCGAATGACAGCCTTCTTCACCGAGTCTGCTGATCGAGCTAAATCGTGGGCCAGGTTTTCGATGCGTGATAGGAACTCTGTCTCAGTGCCTTGAAGTAAATCGGTTAGACCGGCTTGGTCAAAGCGTCGATACGAAGCCCCTTTGCCAATCCGCCGGACGGCTGACAGGCTCTGAAGCGCGTCGCCATGGTTGCTGACAGGCTGGTGTTTGATGCTGTGGCCGATCGCGGTGGCTACTGCATCGGTGGCTCGATTGGTGCTGGATAAAATCAGAATACGTTCGGTGGGATCAGCCAGGACGGCGGCGACTTGTTGGCCGGTCGTGTACGTCTTTCCGGTGCCGGGTGGTCCCCACAAGATGCTCCATGATTTACGCCACCAAGTTTGCAACTCTGGCAGACCAACTGGCTCTGAATGATCGCTGGGCTCGGCATGATCACTGGTCAGCACCTCGGGATGGATGCCACCTAGGCTGGCTGCCAACCGTGGTGGCAGCAACTTCCGCATGGGCTCGAAGGCCGGCTCGTTATAGACTGCGTCCAAAAAGGATAAGAACTCGAAAGGACGTACATAAAATGATCCGCGAGTGGGCGGATGTTCGGGGGCTGTCACGATGACAAAGATACGACCGGTGGCCTCGTCCACTTCCAAGACTTCGCCAGACCAGAGAATCGAATCATCGATCGCCGGATCGAGTGAGCCGTTGGTGAAGCGTGTGGCTTGAGATGACTCGAACTCTGTCAAGAGCAAGGGTCTGAAGGCCACTGCCCCTTCCCAAGTCCAATCGAACTCGACCGCGTGTCCGACTTGGAGTTCATAGATGGTGCCTTGGGCGGATTCAGAGGCCTGCTTGACTTGTCGAATACGCAGTCGTTTCCACTTGGCCGAATCACGCAGCTCGCGACGAATGGCTTGTCGGGCTGAATTCATATCCAGGCTAGCTGCGGCCGGCAGATTCAAATCGATCGCATGGCTAGCTCTAACAAAGGTCGTGGCATCGTCTGGGTTGGAATCGATTCGCGTCATGCTCAGAATAGCCAGACACCCGCTTAGGGTTGTAACTCGATCTTGCAACAGCCAAAGTCGAGCAGCTTGCGAGCCGTGCGTTGTTTTAGAAACTCGGTGTTGAGTTGGTAGTAAATAAACTTGCCATCTCGGGTCGTAGTGACCAGGTCTGCGTGGTAAAGCACTCGTAGGTGATGTGAGACTTTCGCTCCATCTTCGTCCAGCAGCAGCGCCAAGTCGGTGACGCTGAGCGGACCGGTACGCAGGGCGCGAATTACTTGCAGGCGTACGGGATCGCCTAGAGCTTTCAGGTAACCAGCGCACTGCTCCATCTTACCTAAGTCAGTCTGGCTCGAGTTAGTCTGTTCCAAGTTAGTCTGGCTCAAGTCGGCCGGTTCCTCACGAGTGTTCATTTCCACATCGTCAAAGCATGGAGTTCACAGGCAATATCAATGGTAGGCAACGGCTGATCAGCCGCAGGGCGCTAGCCCACGGTTTTCGGCCCACATTAAGATCGACGCATCATGGAAGCTCTGGGGGTGTATTATCGAGTTCATTGGTGCCTGACACAAGTGCAGCCGGTTTTCTGCACTGGTCAGCGTTCGTTCGTGTTTATGGTTCACAAACGTTGCGACCCAGCAATACCAGTTCACAAGGGCCGTTTGATTGATGTATCAGGGCTACCAAGCACTGGTGATTGGGTGACCACCTTAGCGTTTTGGTAACCGGTGAGTCCAGGGGCGAACTATAAATCGTACCGTATGGTCGACCGGAAGCATCCCACAGAAACAACTCACCGTTCTCATCGCCGCTAATGATGGTGCGCTGGTCGGGGCTCATGGAAATGACGCTGATGGAATGGCTGGGGCCGCGGTGGATTGTCGGGGCTTGAAGTCGTGATAGATCTCGAATGCGCAAACTGCCGTCGGAATGGCCGCTGATCAACCTTCGACGTTCTGCGTCCACCCAGAGCGATTGGGTTCCATTGCCGCCATTATGCTCGCTGAGTAGACTTCCCGAATTCATCTGAAACACTTTGAGCGTTTCGAAGTTGCCACCCACGAACAGTCGGTTGGTTGTCGAGTCTTCTGCCAGCGACACGCCGGAATTGGTTAGTTGGTGCTCCCATGCGATCGAACCATCTTGAGCGTTGATCGCTGTGACGTAATTGTTTGCACCAGTCGTAAATACCCATCGCTTGTCGGACGAGATCAACACTTCGTACACAGGCAAATCCTCTTTCTTCAACGCATTGCCGGGTTTGACAGTCACGCTAAAGCGCAGGGTCTTGGATGGCATCTCCCAGACTTTGACCTGGCCGACGGCATTGATACTGGCCCACAGGCTTTGGTCACCACTAGCGACAACCTTGCATGCATCTGTCCAGAGAGCGTCCGCATGAAGATCTTCACGACTATCCGCTGGGTGTTCAGCCTGTGCCTTGGCGATGGCTGTGGCCGGTTGGGCAGCTGTTGGATTCACCTGTCGATACTGCGGGGCAGCATTCGGGCTGAAGGCGACTAACTGTTGGTCGTTCTGCCAGTGTACGTCGAGCCAACGGTGTTGATGTTCTTCAATAGTATCGATTGAGTGTGCGCAATTGAGTCGAATCATGCCGCCCTCTTCGTCGCTGGCCATCAAGCGGTTATTGTCCGCGAAGGCGATACTCGCAACATAGCCATCTAGAACGCGAAGCGGTTGGGTGACGGTGATATCTTTTGAGCCGGATTGCAAAGCCGCCACGCTATAGACTTGAACGAGACCATCTGTACTGCCTAAGGCCACCAATAGACCATCCGGAGAAACCGCGATCGACTCTCCAGAGATTGGCACTTGGGCAGTCGCAACACGTGTACCGTCGGTGGCGGATAGCAAGGATAGGTGTTTGTCACCCGTGCTGACGATTAGTAGATCGCTCTTAGGCAGCCACTGATGCGACATGACCGATGTGTCGTTGAATTCCAAGCGGCTCACTCGTTTCCGCAACTTTACATCGTGAACTTCAAGGACTCCGTGTTCTGCGTACACCGCGATGCGATCGCTCGCTGGCGAAAAACAGACTTGGCGATTGCGGCGCGTGCACTTAATCGCAAATGAATCTCGCGTCTCGAGGTTGGTGATGATGACAGCGTTGTAGCGCGGTCCCGATGCCAATAATCGACCATCAGGCGAAAAGGCCAGCGATTCGACGGTTGTGGAGTGATAGTGCAAAAGATCTTCATGCCGCGTATCGTTGGTGAGGTTCCACAATTCCAGCGCACTGGCTTTAGCTTGTGACATGATGCGGTGAGGTACCACCAGCGTTTCACCTGACGGCGATATCGCTAGGGCTTGAGCGCCGATGGCTGTTTGTAACTCCCGCTTGAGCTTGCCGGAATGGATGTCCCACCACCGGACTTTACCCGATTCACTGACGCTGAGCATGTGGCCGGATTTTGGATCTAGTGTCAGGCCAAAGGCTGGCTCTTGGAGATCATCGATGCGTGAATAAGATCGCCCGAGGGTTTGATTGAGCCAAGTCCATTCCACGCCAGGTTGCAACGGGTTGGTCAATCGACAGAGCAGTTCATGTGCGTTGATATAGTTGCCTGACTGCCATTGATCGTAGGCCAAACGAATGTTGGCTCGGTAACTAATTTGGCTGGCGGCACGTTCACTTTCTTCGGCACGCTGCTGCATTTTGTGAGCAGTTTCACGTTCTGTCTCGGCTTCCAATCGTTTCTCAGACGCCAAGGCAAGCGCCTGTTGCAGTTTCTCTCGTTGCTCAGTCAGGCTATGGTTGCTGGTGATTAACTGCACGAAAAAAAGCACGGCCAGCAGGGAACACAGTCCCGACAAGATCGCTACGCCAGGGTGCTGACAAGCACATCGCCAACCGCGTTCCCAGACGGGGACGCGTCGGGCCAGCACGGAGTGCCCGGACAGAAAGCGTTGCAAGTCTGCGTGCAAGGCACCTGCTGAGGCGTAGCGTTTTTCGGGAGAGCGTTGAAGAGCCCGGAGAGTTATGGCTTGTAAGTCGCGTGGCAGGCGGCGCCGGTCTGCAGGCGAGAAGGTGGCATCTGTATCACAGATCAGGCGCGCCATTTCATATTCTGAGTCGGCCGTGTGAGGCAGCCGACCAGTCAACAACTGGAATAACAACACGCCTAAAGAATAGATGTCGCTGGCAGGGCCGATGGCGTCAGCTTGCCCTCGCACTTGCTCGGGACTGGCATATTCAAGTGAACCGACGAATAAGCCGGCTTGTGTTTGCGGGGTTGCATCATGGTTGGTCTTGTCAAAGTACTTCGCCAGTCCAAAGTCGCTCAGCCGGGGTCGCCATTGGTCCGATTCGGGATGACTGTCTACCGCAGTCAGGTTGCCTGATTTCAGGTTGGCTGAAGTCAGGGTATCCGGCGCGTGATTGGCCGGAGCGTGAGTGTCAACCATCGGCTCTAGCAGAATATTGCCAGGTTTCAGATCGCGATGCACAACGCCGCGTTGATGGGAGTGGTCCACGGCATCGGCCAGTCGAGATATCCAATCGGCTGCCAGGCGGTCGTTTAGAGGTGGTCTGTGTTGATCTAGCCATTGAGCCAGCGTAGGGCCGGGGCAATACTCGCTGACGATATATAGTTGATCCTCGACTTCGCCAGCTTCCCAAACCGGGATGATGTTGGGATGTTGCAGTCTCGCCATCACTTCGCGTTCACGCAGAACGCGGTACCGTGTGGCTGGATTTCGTAACACGTGGGGATGAATAACTTTTAGGGCAACCTGACGATGCAGGACTGGGTCATCGGCCAGATAGACGCAGCCGAACCCACCGCTACCCAACAGGCACTGGATCTCGAACCTTCCCACGTGATCCGGCGGGAGAGAATTGTCCGAGGGCTCGGAAGCGGGCGTACCAGGAGTCGACCCCATTGCATCGGAGCGAAAGACCTCGTGCAACAAGCGAATGACATCAGCTCGGGTTGGACCAGGGGCATCTGGGCCGTCAGGCTCCAGCGTCGAGTTGGCACCGCTTTGACGCAAATACTCGTCAAACGCTGCCGAGCGTTCCAGATCGTCTTCCGATGCCATCGTCAAGGGTGCCTTGATGCCTTTGACCCGAATTGTTTTTGGTCGTCGATCTTAATCTGGGCCGACAACCGTGGGCTAGCGCCCTACGGCTGATCAGCCGCAGGGCGCTAGCCCACGGTTGAGCCCGACTCAAAGACAGACGCCTGTTTTTGCTTACGCCCTTATAGCATAGCCTGTTCGATTTGTTCTACAGCCTGGAACCAACGCCGGCGCACGGAGGCTGTCGACAAACCCAGCAACTGGCCGATCTCGACGAACGTCAGGTCTTGCTGGTATCGCATGCGCACAATGGTGCGGAGATCGGAGGGTAGAGTTTCCACCACGCGGAGTAGTTTCAAGACCTGCTCGCGGGTGGAGCATATTTGGCTGGGGCTTTCTGAAGCGAGGTGCTCCAGGTCGGTGGGCAAGCTGGTTTCGCGCGTGGCCGATCGGCAGCGGGCTGTCAGGAAGCGTCGGCTATGGTCGGTGATCGCATTTTCCAAAATGACGCACAACCAGGCTCGGAATTGCTCGACCGTGTGCCCGCGAAACTCGGTGAAGCGCTGGGCGGCGCTAATGATAGCAATCTGGGTAACTTCGGAGGGCGATACCTTGGTTGCCAAGCGGCGTCCGACTTTTTTCTGGCTGAGCTTTTCCAGCATAGGGCGATAGTACTCCAGCAGATCGCTCAAGGGCTCTGGACTGGATTGTCCTTGCGCCTGCGAAAAAAGCGCTGAAGCGCGGGAGAGAATGATTTCGTTGGGTTCAGGCAGAAAGGCGATGCTGGACATAGCTGTAATGCTCCCTGGGACATCCTAAACCCTGTGGCAGCAATGTCAATCTAAACATTGCGTTAAAGATGTTGGCGTGTGCAGAAAGTAGTGGACAAAAAAATTCGCAAAAATTGTTGCGAGGAGCCTTACTTTCTTGGCTGGCAGTTCGTCTATAGGAGACTGGGGTGTTGCGTCCACGGTTTATCTTGGCCCCTCAATGAGCCGGGCGCACCCCCCAGTCTATTTTCTCACCCCAAGCCGCCCAAATGGGCAAGGTATAGAAGACACGCTCCTCAGCGCGATGAAGTCGACAACCGCTAGTGGTGATTATCACCTTCCCGCTTTCCGATCGCCTTGGCCCCTCTCAAGTAAGCGGGTACCGCCCGGGCTAGCGGTTTGTTGATTTCGTCGAGTTAGATTCAGCGCAAAGTTCGCGCCGCAAGCGGAGCGCTTGCTGCCCGGTTGTTCTCCGAAGTAAACACAGTCGGAACCGGACGGCTAGCGCGAAAAGACCGCTTTAAGTCGATCCAAAGCCTGGCGGCAGCTGGGGCATGGAAACTGGGTCAAGGCAGCTTGATGTCCAGTGGTTGGCCTGGGTTTATATCCACGGTGCGATCCAAGCTGGCTTCAGCATATTTACTGGCCGCAGGAGGCACTGCCTTGCTGCCGGTCTTTGGCGTGAAGAAATAGGCATATTTCCCAGGCTGCGTCTCGACGGAGAAGCTGCCATCGGCTTTAACCGGGATGGTTCTCATAAAGCCATTTTCAAGTGGCTGAAAATTGATCACCACGTCGCCGACTGGTTTGCCTGCCGCATCGCTGACCTTGCCACTTACGCTGACTGATTCGCCCATGGGTGCGGGAGCTGATCCGCACCCAATGGACGAAAAGAGTAGGCATACAGCTATTAGAAATCGATTCATGAAACTTAGAACCTCGCGAAAATTACTCTGGTAGGTTAGCGATGTTGCCGTCATTGGCGCCGACTATCCACTTGACCAGGATGCCGTCGGTGCTGTCGGACAGGAACCGCACGGAGCCGTCGCCCATGGCTGCGTTCACACCCCCGGTGTGGAAGGCGAATGGTTCGTCGTTGGGACCGCAGTTATTGACGCTCCAGCGACATCCGGCTGGCCCACCGACGGGCGAGGCGTAATTGTTGATCTTGGCACTACGCGACGCAGGGGCAATAGCATTGCTGGGACCGGAATAGCCGTTGGTCACAGCGTCGGCATCAGCCCAGGCATACATGCGACGGCCATTGGGGCCTGTCGACATTGGCAGTGGGTCCGCTGCACCAGTGACTGGCGTGTTACGTGAGGAGAGCGAGCCGAAGGTGCCAATGCTCGGATGCGCGCGGCCGGCATCTTCAATACACAGCAGCGTATTGGACGTACCGTCGGTACATCTTCCCAGGCCACCACCATTGCAGTCGAGGATGCCGGCGCGTACTTGAGCGAGCCAAGCCGCGCTGCCCGAAGGAATGGTACGTTCGCCAAAGCCTGGCCCTACAGCTTCGTTAACATCGCTCAGGTCGACAAACATGTAATCCCAAGCGCCATAGCCTTGTGGATCGCGAGCACCGATCGGTGCTGATGGGCAGATGAAGGAAGATATTTGAGTCTTGGCCGCGACCTGTCCGCTCGGATGGGCT
>JADLDX010000916.1 GCA_020846515.1 Pirellulaceae bacterium | reverse complement strand
GGTACCAATCACCGACGGCGGCAGGCCGATCCATGAACTGTTCGTATAAGCACAAGTGGCTGATGTAAGTGAGAGTGGCTCGTTTAAGCGCAATACCGTTCAACGAAGCACGTAGCCGCGTCTCTCCGAGACGCGAGTCCTGAGCCTTTTGGTGAAATTCGCGAGTCTCGGAGAGACTCGCCTACGTGAAAACGCCCTTCATTGAGAAAAGCCAAGTAACCGGACGACTCGCGCCGATTCCGCTTTAAGTTCACGCGTCATCAGCTGGGCGTGTAATTTTTAGACGCAGCTTGGTGACGCGATCATCACCTACGGCCAGAACTTTGGCTTCTGCGATTCCCAGGTCGATGACGTCACCGGCAGAGAGAATACGTTCGGCCACATCCATCAAGAGGCCGCCCATGGTATCAACGTCGGCGTCGCCAAAAGAGAGTTGCAACTGGCTTTCGACGTCAGCCACCGCTGCACTGCCTTGAATAATGTAAGCCTCGGGACCATCTGGCACGATCTCTGGATCTTCGATATCGAACTCGTCGGCCACATCGCCGATGATCTCTTCCAGCACATTCTCTAGCGTGACCACACCGATGATCGTCCCATATTCGTCAATGACGAAGGCCAGCAACTGATGCGTGCCCTGAAAATGCCGCAATAATTTGCTGATCGGCATATTCTCAGGCACTTTTTTGGGTGGCCGCATAATGCTGCGAAAATCAAAGTCGGCCTTGGTCTCACGGCCAACCAGGTCCTTCACATGCAGCACGCCCAACACTTCGTCCAACGAGCCATCGCATACCGGATAACGCGTATGCTTGGTGCGGCGCATCATGTCGAAGTTTTCGGCGACGTTCTCGTTGATGTCAATAAAGTCAATCTCACCACGCGGCACCATGATACGCCGACAAACCATATCATCAAACTCGAACACGGCATCAATCAATCGATGCTCAGACCGAGTCAAATTGCCATGAATGTGAGCTTCACGGAGCAAGGCACGTATTTCTTGTTCCGTATAGGGAATATCCTGCTCCCCAGAATCACCCAGACCAATTGATCGCAACAGCAAATTTGTTGTGGCACTCAAGGCGGTCATTAGCGGATAAGTACACAAGTAAAAAAGCTTCAGGGGTACTGCGCACCACAGCAGCAGCACTTCTGGCTGGCGGATGGCAAATATCTTGGGCGCTTGCTCACCCACCACCAAGTGCAACGATGTGATCACCGTAAAAGATACGATAAAGGCTATCGCATGGACGGCCGTCGGCGAATCAATACCCAATCCATGGAGCACCGGTGTCAATAAATGCTCAAAGGCAGGTTCACCCACATAGCCCAGGGCCAGGGAAGCCATGGTGATGCCCAGCTGGCAAGCCGAAAGGGCTTTTTCCAGGCGTTCTGCTAACCAACGAGCCGTCTTGGCGAACAAGCGGCGGGCAATTACCAGCTGCTCGATGCGACTAATACGAATCTTGACCAGCGAGAACTCCGCCGCCACAAAGAATCCGTTAACTATGACCAACAAAAGAGCCACAAGGATTCTAATCAGCGAAGACCAATCGGACATTGATGTTCAGAGGTGAAAGTATAGAAAGTGCGGTTCGGTTTGCGTTCATTCGCATTCCAACATATTTAACCGCTAGCGCCGCCCCATTGTAGCTTGTCAGGGATCGGCTGTGTTGAGGATACGGGCGGAGCATCTAATCCCTTATTCTGCAAGTGACTGCGTTCAACCAGGCCAGCAGAATGGCAACTGCCAAAGGCAATAGGGTAACACTCCATGAGGGCGTCAACTCGATGCTGCGTTGCAAAGTATCACTGGCTTTCCAGGTCGCCCGAAACAGCACTAGGCCCAGCCAGCTCCAAGTCACCGGGTCGCCCAAAGCACGCTCGTCGACCAATTGGCCGAAGATGGCGCACAGGCTGAATCTGCCCAGCCAAGTGACCACTAGAATCAAACTGACCAGCAGTGGCAACGCCTGCCACCCCAGCAACAGACCTGCACAAGCGGTTACCCCCATCCAAGGTATGCGGTTAGTCAGGCGATGGAGGAAGGGGAATGTCAGCAGGCTGACCACCAGGCCGCCGGTCAAACCGCTCAATAGCGTCAGGACAACGTCCAGATGAGTCAGCGGCTGTGTGACCGCGACGGCCTTTAAGCCAACGGTTTTCAGGCCCCACCAAGGCACAATGACCGCATCCGTCCAAATCAATTGACCCGCGATCAAAACGGCAGCTACCCAACCAAACAAACTGAGCGGTGGTCGACTAGCGCGGACGATCATCAGGGCTGCTGCAATCAGACCGCTTAATAAAAACAAGTACATTAAGACGCGAACGGCCAGCACTTGCGTTACCGACATCCAGATCAAGCCAATCCCCACCGGCGCCGCCGCGGAGCCAGGCAAATTACTACCAGCGATTCCGAATTCAAGAAAGTAGATCGCCAAAAAGACTAAACCTACTGCCAATTCGACCAGCGGATACTGAATCGAGATTGGCAACCGGCAAGTGCGACATCGTCCACGCAGTCTCAACCAAGCCAAAACCGGCACATTGTCCGTAGACGCGATGGGCGTGGCACAGAACGGGCAAGCCGAATGACCACCCAAGGTCTTGCCCAATGGCAACCGATAGGCCACCACATTCAGAAAGCTACCGATCGATGCACCTACAGAGAAAAACCAAACGGCCAACGTGGCATCCAAGCAACGTGCCACCAGCGGCAAGAACAACCCGCGAGGCATGCCCATACGCCTCGGAGCCATATTAGCGCTGAGTAACCCCAAACCGATGTAGGCGATGATCACTCCCACAAAGATGGCGATCGCCCACAGAAACGGGTAGTTCGGGCGAAAGCGACGACGACGCGGCATGTATGAATGCAGACAAGATGGCTAGGGTGTCAAAAAGTTGATTAATAGTATAACTGCATCCAGCCCTCTGGCGATCGGCTGATGCGGGGAAACCTCGGGCAAGATCCTGGTCAGTGCTCCGCACGAGCCCGCAATCGCTGAGTCATTATCTTGGAAAAAGAGCGATCTCATGCATACATCTGCCGCCCATTGGAACAATCGTGTGCGCACGGCCAATGCGGTACCGCTGCGTGAAGATGGGCAATGGGTGGTTTACTGGATGACCGCCTTTCGCCGTCAGCATTCAAACTTTGCGTTGCAGCGGGCACGCGATTGGTCCCGGCAACTGGGCAAACCGTTGATTGTGCTGGAAGCCTTGCGTATACGTTATCGTTGGGCCAGCGATCGCATGCACCGTTTTGTCATCGAAGGCATGCAAGACAACTCGCTCGACTTCGCCAATACGGTCGCGCACTATTACGCTTACGTCGAACCCAAGCCTGGCGAAGGTAGCGGTCTGCTGGAAGCGCTGGCCCGGCCAGCCTGTCTGGTGGTGACCGATGACTATCCGTGCTTCTTTCATCCGCACATGATCAAAGCCGTATCACGGACGTTGCCTTGCCAACTGGAGGTGGTCGACAGCAACTGCCTGGTACCCCTGTCGGTCTGGGATCGGACCTTTACGGTCGCGCACTCCTATCGGCGAGCCATGCAGAAGACGCTGCCCGCGCTGCTGGATCAGGCACCGGAGGAGAACCCGCTGTTGGCGCGCAGTGTGGCCGGCATTCCGCCGCTGAAAGAGTTGCCTCGCGAGATCACCGGGCGTTGGCCGCGAGCGGATTTGGACAAACTCTTGTCCGATGGTGGCCTATCGAAACTGGCGATCGACCACAGCGTCGCCCCGGCTCCCGCGCGTGGTGGCAGCCGCACAGCCCGGTCGCAACTGAAATACTTTATCAATCAACTATTAGATCGATACAATGAAGACCGCAATCATCCCGACCTGAAGGCTACCAGTCAGCTATCAGCCCACATGCACTTTGGACATATATCCGCTCACCAGGTTTTCTGGACGTTGATGCAGGCGTGCCGCTGGAATCCAGAACGTTTGTCCAAGCCCAACGGGAGCATGGAAGGTTTCTGGAATGTCGGCCCAGCGGCTGAGGCGTTTTTGGACCAGTTATGCACATGGCGTGAAATTGGTTTCAACATGTGTCAACGCGAACCGAATTATGATCGGTATGAATCATTGCCGGCGTGGGCTCGCCAGACGCTGGCCGATCATCGCGATGATCCACGACCACACATTTATGAGTATTCGCAGTTGGAGCAAGGCCGCACTTCCGATCGCTTGTGGAATGCGGCGCAGATGCAACTGGTGCATGAGGGTCGGATCCACAATTACCTGCGAATGATGTGGGGCAAAAAAATACTGGAGTGGACGGAGTGTGCCGAAGATGCGCTGGAGGTCATGTTGGAGTTAAACAACAAGTTCGCCCTCGACGGCCGCGATCCCAATTCTTACAGCGGTATCTTCTGGGTCTTAGGCCGCTACGATCGCGCCTGGGGCCCCGAACGTCCCATCTTCGGTAAAGTGCGTTATATGACCAGCGAAAATACAGCCCGGAAAGTCAAGCTGAAAGAGTATTTGAAGCAGTGGAGTGTTTGACGAAGCGCGGGCTTACAAACCGAACTCACGCAGCCACTTGTCGACTTCTTCCGCCGATAACTTGAGGTCCGCATCGGTACGTTCGGACGGATCAAGTTCTTTGGGTTCTGTTGGCCGTTGAGCTTGTGCAATGGATGACTGGACAGGTTTGCCATCCATCAGTTGCATCAACCATTGATCGCAGCCAACCACGTTGGCTTTGCGGGCTTTGGCGCAGCGTTGCACACGCAGATCGCTGGAGACCACGGTTAGTGCTTGCGGTTTGCCATGATGACGAATGATATCTTCTAGAAGATCGTCGGCTTCATCAAAGCCAACGGCGTAGGTCACCGTCATACCGCGCACGATGGATTCATTGTTTTGACTGTCACGACGTTTGGCATCAAACACGATTTGAGTGAGCAAACGTTGGGATTCCGTCAGTCCAGCGGCAATTTGGGCCAGCATTCGGTCTCGAGCTCGTGCCAATCCGCCTGGTCCGCGAGAAACGCCAACCGCACCCGTCGCGTGCAATAAGTTGTAGCCATCGATAAGCAAGACAATAGACATACAGGTACAGTATAGGGTATGTCGCTGCATTTTACGTGGGGCAGAGCCCTGCGTGTGACTTAACTTAACGCCTGTGTTTCCTGTGTTTACCTGGGCCGTCAAGCGTTCAACCCATGACCAATCCATACCAACCACCTTCCGAGCAGCCGATCGCCGAATTGACGGAGATGCAGCGAGCCCGCCTGCGCGATACGCTGCCCGTTCCCGATGCCAGCTTTTGGGGCATAGCGGCGGCCAGTATCTTGTGCTTGATGTTGGCTGCGGTTGTGATTCATAATCTGCTCTTGCTGCTGATGTTCCCGCTCCTGGCGGGTATTTTGCGTGTGTGCCTGGTCTATTCGGCGCGCGCCCGCGCTGGTTTGCCACCTTTACCAGCCAACTTCCTTTTGGTCACATCTACTTTTGTGTGCCTGGTCCTGCAGTTGAGTGCGATTGGGGTCGCGGTGGGCTGCTTTCGAGCGATATTCCGTTTGTCCAATATGTCGTCGCCCAACGCCCTGGTATGGCTACTGGTGTGCGTCTTTGGAACGATCGGGATGTTTTTGCTGATGTTGCGTCAGTCCGTGCACTGGGCCAAGTCGTAATTTTATTTCTAAGGCGAGATGCTTGATGAATACACCACTGAACCTGGCCACCAGGCATCGCGATTACACCTTCCTGGGACTGACCCAAAGTCTCTGTCCCGAGTGTCGCGCTTTGGTACCAGCCAAAATCGTCTCGCGGGCTGGTCGCGTCTATTTTCGCAAACGTTGCCCCGAGCATGGTGAGCGTGAGGATTTTATTTGCAGCGATGTCTCACGATACGATCTGACTGCCACCAGTTTGCCAGCCAAACTGCCCAAGCAGACCTTTGTCCAAAGTGATAAAGGCTGTCCGTTCGATTGCGGTCTGTGTGAAGAGCATGAGCAGCACACCTGCATCGGTGTCATCGAGATTACCGACAGTTGCAATTTGACTTGCCCCATGTGCTACGCCGCCAGTGCCCCGGGGCAGAAGCACAAATCGTTCGCTGAAGTAAAGAACGCGATTGACCGTTTGGTCGCTGCCGAAGGTCGCGCCGAGGTGGCCCAGTTATCGGGCGGTGAACCGACGATTCATCCGGAGTTTGTCGAGATACTCGACTATGCCCTCTCCCAGCCAATCGATTATGTGATGGTCAACACCAATGGCATACGCCTGGCCAACGATCAAGGGCTGGTCGACGTGCTGGCCGCGCGCCGCGAGCGTGTCGAAGTCTATTTTCAGTTAGATGATTTAGACGATGAAGTGCTCACGCGACTGCGCGGACAGGCAGGCTTGCTCGAGAAGAAGCTGCAAGCCCTGGAGAGACTCGAGCAGGCGGGCTTGAACGTGACCTTGGTGGCCACCTTACAAGGCGGCGTGAATCCCTCCGCGCCAGCGCGATTGCTGGAGTTCGCGCGCACGCGGCCGTTTATTACTGGACTGAGTTTTCAACCAGCCACATACAGTGGTCGGCATGTGTTGCCCGAAGAGCTTGAGCAGCGCATTACTTTCCCGGATGTGATCGACAGCCTGTGCGCTGCGCCGGGGAGCGAGTTTACGCCCGAGGACTTTATGCCGCTGCCATGCGCGCATCCAAATTGCCATTGGATTTCGCTAGCCGCGCGTCATGCTGATCGCCTGTGGCCACTGTCGCAAGTGGTCGACGCCCAGACCAATCGCGACTTGCTGGCCAACGGCATCAGCTTCACCCGAGCGGGCAGTCAAACATTGGTTGCCCAATTGCTATCGCGTTTGGCGTGCGGTGAGTCGGGTTGCTGCACGCCGATCACCAGCGAACTGCTGAGCTCGACCTGCTGCCCTGCCCCGCCGGCCGCGTCCAGCTTACCCGTGCTTTCCACAGTATCAACCGAGACCAGCGAGGCTACTCCGACCAGTGTCGTACTTGGTCTACTGGCCCAGGCGTTGGAGGGCCAAGCCAGCGCGCGGGACTTGTTGCGCATTACCGTGACATCATTTTTGGACATGTACAACTTTGATGTCCGCCGCGTCATGAAATGCTGCACCCATCACGTACTGCCCAGCGGTCACATCATTCCCTTCTGTGCATACAACGTTCTGTATCGCGATGGCAAAGTACCTTTGCCGAAACTTGACTAAAAAGGGGTCACAAAAAAGGGGTCAGGTCTATTTTCCTTGCGCCGGCTGCCTGAGTAAGGAAAGCTAGGGGGAAAATAGACCTGACCCCTTTTTTGCCGTGCCCCCTTTTTTAGAGCATGTTGGATAGGCGGCGGAGGATCCATTCGAGGGTGACGATCAGCACGAAGGCGAGCGCGACCCAGGGGGTGTTCCATAAGGGGACGGGTGGCAAGGCGCCGCGGCGAACTGGAGTACCGGTGGGCAATTGGCGCAACAAGCTATCGGCCTTGGCCGCCGTGAAGAATTTGCCATGCGTCTGATCGGCCAAAGTCTGCATGGCCCGCCAGTCGGAGCGCAAATTGGCCTGCTCACCCGGAGGCGCTGTCACGGTGAAGGTTACACTACCTAACGTCGCATCCTGTGGACGGCTGAGCGTCGCACGATAACTGCCGGCTGCTAAACCTGCGTCGCTGGCCTTGAATTCGGCCGTCGCCGCTTGGGTGCGATTGAGCTGCACTTGCTTTACATCGCCACCAATGCGTTCCACCGTCACCTGACACTGAGCCACATCCAAGCCCGCGGCCACATTGGCTCCTAATCGTACCGTGAACTGTACCGCTTCGCCCAACTGCGCCCGCCGCGGCTCAACCGCTAACTCCGATTGATCCTGTCGATTCAGTTTTCCACGCGACAGCCAACGCAACATCTGGATCCAATAGCGTTCGTACATCAATTCGTTACCGCGATAACCTATCCAACGATAGGTCTCGTCGGTGGTTTGCATCACCACGCGACCAGCACCAGTAAACTGGCTGATCAACAGCGGCGCACTCGCCATGTTCGCGTTCGCTGATGCCTGTTCCGAGACCGCTGTGGCCAATACTTGGGCACCCGCTTTCAACGGGCCCGGTACAAAATGCCAATCTGGGCCAGGCAGAGTTCGCCACAGGCTATCGGCACTGCCTGCATCCACCAATTGCAGTGGCAAAGCGGATTGACCTAACATGGTCGGTTGCCAGCGTCGGGATGTCCCATCGTATTTCCACACGCCTGGACCAGTCGAATCAGCTATACCTCCCGAGACATTGCTCACTTGACCGCTGCCGCTTAACTCCAGCGGCAGCAGCTTCCCCAGCGGCCAACCGAGCAATTGGCTGGGCTGAAAATCGGGATGACACACAAACATACAACCGCAGCCAGCCGTGGTGACCTGGTCAACAATCATCTGCTGTGTGCTACCGGCTACCAAGGCTGGGTCCAGTTGACCAATGATCACCACATCGTAACTGGCGATGGTTTCCAGGTCGCCGGGAACCAATCGCAAAGCATGGGAGTCCTGTGCCACATGCGAGGCATCCGCATCTTGTAACACGACGTCCAGTTCAAACGCTCGTTTATCCGGATCAGCCAGATTCGATGTACGTTCGAGCAGCGTTTTAAGGAATCGATATTCAAAGCTGGGCGAGCGTTGCACCATCAGGACGCGCAATGTCTGATCGCGAACATCAATTACTCGGTCGAGCACGTTGTTGTCGAGGTTCTTTTCACCCGGCGCGGCCGCGATCTCAAGTTTAATTACCGAACTACCAGCCACCTTCGGTACGAAACTGAGTTGCACAGTCGTCGTATTGCGCGCGGACGACAATTCGACTTGGGCCGCATCGACAACTTGCCCCGACTGCATATCTCGCAGATTTACAGTCGTGCGATGCGCGGCCACATCCGAAGCTGCCACTGACACTTGCACATTGACTCGATCCCCTAAGTACACCGCATCGTCAGCTAGCAAATCTACCAAGGCCAAATCGGGTTGCGGCAACTGCTCACCGGTAGCCACACAATAAACAGGAATGCCCAAGCGACGCGCCGAGGCAACGGCATCTTCCAACGGCGAACCGCTGGTCACGATTCCATCGCTAAATAAAACAACCGCCGCAGTCGGGCGCCCCGACTGCCGTTGCATTACTTGGATCAATCCGTCGCCTATGCGACTGTGTTGGCCTTTCGGTTCCACTTGTGCCAGCGCTGCGGTCAGTTCCTCAGAACTGGTCGCCAATTGCCGAGCCTCCTCGGCGATCGCGTACAGCTTGGGACGATATCGACGGCTAGCCAGCTCATCGTCAGAGCTCCAGGTCTTAATCAGTATTTGCTTGGCTGTCTCCCAGCGAGACTGGCGAGGCTGACGACCAGTCGATGTTACCGACGCCCCATCACTGGTCTGCATACTTGCCGAATCATCAATCAGTATGACCAGCTCAGGCATGTCGCTCTTAAAACGCTGGATACTCCAGCCGGCCAACATCCAAACGACCAGCAGCAGCGCTGCCACCCGCAGACCGGCCAGCAGAGCGCGTCGTCCTTGCGACGCGCGACCTCGCTCCGTGGCGTATAAGGCCGACACGACCAATGCCACCAACAGACCGCACAGCAATGTAAACCAAATCGACCAGGGCCAGGCGCGATCGAGCACTTGCTCAATGCCGGTAGTGGGCGCTGCCGCCTGCCCCAAGATTAATGTGTCCAAAACTGGTGTGCCTAAAGTGAACGAGCCCAAGCTCAAAGAGCTCAAGTTGAACGAGCCCAAGCACGCGTCTTGGATAATGGCCGCCAGCATCATGCTAAACGCCTTCCGAGATGCCAGGCCAACACGGACTCGCAGGCCAACACCAACAGCAATGCTACCAGGCAAGCTTGGGCCAACCATTCCGTCTGACTTGAATTCGCCTGCGCTAGCGTGGTGGATCGAGCGGTGGCGGCGGGCTTGGATCCAGTCCCCAGTGTCAAGGCATCTACGCTTAAGCTCTGTAAATCACTTTGCGCAGGATTGATGTTCACCGCGTAAACTTGCTTGGCTGAGTCACTGCCACTGGTCACCTGGCTGGCACCAGTCTGTTGACTGCCACTGACCACATACACCCCGGCACGATCCGTCAACGGATAGGACCACTGCGCGCGGGCATTTGAAACGGGTGGGGGCACAGTTAAGCGACTGGAGGAGCTATCGGGGCGTCGCACGGTCAGCTCCTCAGCGCGCGTCGTGGGTGACAGCCAACCACGCAACGGCTGGCCAATCGTGACATTTTGTTGTTGATCGCTACCACCGACCAGAGTCTCGATCATCTTCTGCATGATCGGCACAAAGCTGGGCCAGGTGGCCATGGCATTCCAACTCGCTGCGCCACTGCTTAGACCTCGACCTGATTCGGGAGCACTAAGCATGACCGCTGTCCAGCCGCTATCGACCGCACGACGCACAATCCAAGGATCGCCACTGGTAAACGCCAGATCAATCACCCAGTCCGTATCGGAGTTGCGTTCGATTTTCCAATAGCGAAACAGAGGCGTGGTGAGCAAACCGGCGTCGAGAAAATTGGCGAATGGTTTAGCGATGGGACTAGTATAGTTCAGTGGATCAATGCGCCAGTCGCCCGGGGCCGATGGTTCAGTCAGCCCAAAACCACACAACTCTTTCAAACTGTTCTCGGGAGCATTCCAGGCATTGGGCTGAGTACGTGGACCAACCAGCACCAGCAATGCGCCACCGGCTTGAACAAAACCACGCAGCTTGGAAACAGTGCTTGCGCTCAACTCCGTCACATCCACTAACACAACGGCATCAAAATCGCCAAGCGCCCGCGATTGCAGGTCGAGTGTATTCCAAGTCTCAACCGTCATGGCTCGGCGTGACAGGGATGAAACCGTATCAGACGCGCTGCCACTGGGGGACAGGCTAAGGTTGACCAGACGCGCCGCGCCGCTGGACTCTTCGATCGTAACCACTCGCACTTGCGGTCGCACGCTAATCACCAATTCACGACGATTATCCAGTTGCAATCGATCGTCCGGCAGGACAGCACTTATGTTCCAGTCGAGCGCGTTGGATGGTTGCAGTTGAGCATTCACGGTCCGCGCCTGGCCGGCCGGACAATCGACGAACTCGGTCCGCAGGGTTGAACCGCCCGATTGAAACTGGACCGGCACACGCGATAGATTGATGGAGCCATAGTTATGCACAGTCACCGCACAGCCCAATGGCCGCCCCTGGAGAGCCAGGGGTGAATCGGGCTCCATGGCCGTAATTGCCAGGTTGGTAGGGTTCTCGGGAGCAAACGATTCGATGCGCACAAAATGACGCGATGACAGTTCCTGCAGTGTGCGTTTTTGATCACCGGTCACCGCCGCTTGCCAGGTATCTCGTCCCATGTCGGTGTAAAACACAATGTGCACTTCGCTATCCTCGGTAACCACCCGCGAGTCTTCGATGGATTGCTGTACCACTTCTAAACAACCGGCCAGATCACCGCCACCATCGCTACACTTGAGCCTCTGAATTTCGTTGATGACTCGACTGGCATCAAAGGCTGGAGCACCGATGATGGCCATCGATGGTTCACCCAATTGCACCAAGGCAAACGCATCGTTTGGCCCGGATTGTTGAACGAGATCGACTGCACTTTGCTGGGCCTGTTGCCATAGTGATTGACGTCCAGGCGTATAGACCATGGAATACGAACCATCCAAGACGATGATCCATAACCGAGGCGGCTGCGTCGTGACGGCATCTGTATTGGCAGGCCCGCTGAGCAATGGTCGCACCAAGGCAATGGCAAACAGTATTAACGCCAGCGTGCGCAGCAGTAACAATAACCAGCCTTCGATACGAACGGTCCGCGAATTCTGTTGGATGGCTTGCATCAGCAGTTCGATGGCTGCCCAGGCAATCTCTTGTTGTCGACGGCGATGCAGTAGATGCAACGCCAACGGAATGGCGGCGGCGGCCAGCCAGCCGAGCATCCATGCGCTACCCAGTTCAATTGCGGCTATCGTGAAGACATCAAACATCAGACTGCACGCTGCCTCATATCGTGGCCTTCCGACGGCGAGCCAACATGTGCGCTAACGCCACCGCTAACGATTCATCGGTCACCAATAGGTGATACTCCATCCCCATCTGCTGCGCGCCGCTTTGCAGCGTATGAATGAAACTCTGCATGGCCTTGCGATAGGCCGAGCCAATCAAGCGCGGATCGGCGGCGATGCTGGGCAAGCCTTCCAAGCCGATAAAGCGGGTGGCACGATCGAATTGGAAATCGACTTCGCTGCGATCGAGCGTATGCAGGACCAGCACATCATGGCGCTGGAAGTTTAGCAGCTTTAATGCCGAAAGGGTTTGGTTCGCATCGCCCAATAGATCACTGATCAACACAATCAAACCACGCCGTTTGACGCGCGATGCGGCCAGGGTTAATGCCTGCGGAATATTGGAACGCGCCGTGCCATCTTTGGCTGGACAATCGAGCGCATGCACGATGTCATCCCAGCGCGTGGGACTAGCGCTAGGCACCAACCAGGTTTCCATGTCGTTGGTAAACGTACCTAAACCAACTGCGTCTTGCTGGGCCAGAATGAGGGAGCCCAGACTGGCGGCTACCAGCTGCGCGTACTCAAGTTTGCTGAGCGGACTGTGTGGGCCGCGAAAGGACATGCTCTGACTGATATCCAACAGCAGTGTGCACTGAAGATTGGTTTCGTCTTCGAACTGCTTGAGATAGAACTTATCACTGCGCGCATAGACTTTCCAATCGACCTGTCGCGTATCATCGCCTGGGGTGTATTCGCGATGCTGGGCGAATTCGATTGAGCGACCTTTCAGCGGGCTACGATGCTGGCCGGCGATCAGCCCTTCGACCAGAGAGCGCGCGCGCAAGCCTAACGGCTGGATACGGGCCAGCGTATCAGGATCGAAGTACTTTGCTGATGCGTTCACGCGTTGCGCTCGACTCCAGGCTTTGATCGACGCCTTCTAGCACTTCTTTGATGATATCGACTGCGGAGACGCCTTGCGCTTCAGCTTGAAAATTCAATCGCAATCGATGGCGCAGCACGGCTGGTGCCACCGCATCGATGTCTTCGCGGCGCACAATGGGGCTGCCCAGTAGGGCCGCACGGGCTTTGGCACCCAACACCAGATATTGACTGGCCCGGGGACCCGCTCCCCAGCGTACACAACTGCGGACCAACTGACTGGCCCCCTCATCCGTTGGCCGCGTCAACCGGGCGATCTGCGTGGCCATCAAGGCCAATTGCGGTGTAATGGCGATGCGCCGCACCAAATGCGTCAACTGCAACAACTCACTGCCCGACAACTGACTGGCCAGTTCCGTTTGCGCATCGCTGGTGGTGCGCAAGACGATCTCCAGTTCATCGGATTGACTCGGATAATCGACCAGGACGTTGAACATAAATCGATCCAACTGGGCTTCAGGCAGCGGATAGGTGCCCTCCTGCTCAATTGGATTTTGGGTAGCCAGTACAAAAAACGGCGACGGCAGGGGATGACGTTCACCACCGACAGTGACTTGACGCTCTTGCATGGCTTCAAGCAATGCGGCCTGTGTCTTGGGTGGTGTGCGGTTGATTTCGTCGGCCAAGACGATGTTGGCGAAAATGGGCCCGCGCAAAAACCGAAACTCACGGCTACCCTGCTGACGATTCTCTTGAATGACCTCAGTACCCGTGATATCTGCCGGCATCAAGTCGGGAGTGAACTGTATACGACTGAATTCCAGCTCCAGCGACTTGGCCAAACTGGAAATCATTAATGTCTTGGCTAAACCGGGTACACCGATCAGCAAGCAATGTCCACCGGCCAGCAGCGCGATCAGCAACTGTTCAATGACGGCGTCTTGACCGACGATAACACGACTGAGCTCTTGCCGAATAGATGCACAAGAGGAGCTAAGCCGTTTAAGGCCTTCGACATCGTCGAAAGTTTGTGGAGGATTGGATGACATATCAAGTAGTATAGCAAATCCCAGACGACACCAAGGGGCGGACTGTTTACAGTTGCCCTTTAGTGCTGGGAACACCACTTTGACGGGGATCGATGCTGGTGGCCGTACGCAGAGAGCGCGCAGCAGCTTTAAAAATGCCCTCGGCAATGTGATGACTGTTGCGCCCATAATGCAGCAGCACATGAAAATTACACATGGCGTTGCTGGCGAACGCATACCAAAAATCTTCGACCAACTCGCTATCGAACTGGCCAATCGTCGGCGAGGGCATTGGGGCATGAAACACGAGGTAGTTGCGTCCACTCAAATCGACCGCCACGGTGACCAAGGTCTCTTCCATAGGCAACACGATATGGCCGTAGCGGGTGATACCTCGCTTGTCACCTAAGGCCGCACGAAAGGCCTGGCCTAAGCAAATGCCAATATCCTCGGTCGTGTGGTGCGCATCGACCTGCGTATCACCATCGCAAGTGACTTGCAGATCGAACAGACCGTGTTTGGCAAACAAGGTCAACATATGGTCCAGGAATCCGACCCCGGTTTGAATCTGGCTGGAGCCAGTGCCATCTATCGTCAGCTTGAGCGAGATCTTGGTCTCGGCGGTTTGCCGATCGATACTGGCGGTGCGCACTGGGTTACTCACAGCAAACTCTCCAGGATACTCAGGGCCGCGCGGGCGCCGTCATCGGTGCCGACGCTAATGCGCAGGCCATCGCCCCAACCTTGATAATTCATATATCGCACTAGTACTTTCTGAGCCTTGAGACCTTCATACAATCGCGGGGCGGAATGCTCAGTCGAAGTGCACCAAACGAAATTGGCGTGAGAATCGGTAACGCTAAAGCCGAGAGTTCTCAGTTTATCGGTCATCCAGCTACGGGTAGCGATGATCTTGGCCCGATTTTCCGCTAACCACTTTTGACTCGAGATGGCCGCCGTCGCGCCGGCCAGACTAAGGGCGTCGCAGTTGTAACTGTCCTTTACTTTGCGGAGCATGCGAATCATGGCCGGTTGGGCGACCAAAAAGCCAAAGCGCAAACCCGCCAGCGCGTAAGACTTGCTGAGCGTACGCGAGACCATGATCCGCGGATTCTGCTTGACCAG
>JADLDX010000915.1 GCA_020846515.1 Pirellulaceae bacterium | reverse complement strand
TTGCCTTGCTAACCCGTGCTTGAAGTAATTCGCTGCGAGCTCGTTTGTGCGGCGCACGCACCCTCCCCGAAAAAATCAGGCTAAACGCCTGATCTTTTCGACCCTCCCGGACGCTGCGCTGGGAGGGTTAGTTCTGCTGCTGCGCAGCAGGAGCAGCGGCACACGTGGCCAGGCAGAGCCAGCCTAAGATGAAACTCAGTCCGCCAAAAGGGACGACCAGGTTCAGGCCAACCAACGTGCCCATCGATTGGGCATACAAAATGCCGCAGAACATTCCCAATCCGAACAAGAAGAAAATGGC
The DNA here is from genome assembly GCA_020846515.1 of Pirellulaceae bacterium. GTDB lineage: Bacteria > Planctomycetota > Planctomycetia > Pirellulales > Pirellulaceae > Aureliella. The sequence goes on along the minus strand of JADLDX010000915.1, from coordinate 7,787 downwards.
TGATAACGAGCGGCGTTTAGGGGCCCAGTTGCTGGGGGCGGCGGCTAGCGCTAGTAGCGCGGCGGCGTGCAGAAGGTGATAACGCACTGCGATATCACACGTGTTGAGTTTCTTGGCAACCACTTCCGGTGACAAACCACGCTCGACAAGGCTCTCTTCCAACCCATGCGCGGCATAGGCCCCCAAGGCAACTCCAACTGCACCAACCAAACCGGCAACCAACACGATCCAACGTATCACGAAATGACCTCTTTGAGTTTTCCACAAACAAGACGGCTTGCCTCAAAAGCTCTGCAAATCGTTGAGGATTGAGGATTGAGGAGTCGCGGAGCGATTCGTCCACAGAACTGCTACAGAACTTACTGTGGTTCAGCGCTCTCGGCATTGAGCAACCGACGTGCACTATCGATCAGCTTGTCCATCGGAAAAGGCTTGCGCAAATAATCGTTGACGCCCAACATCTCGGCATAGGCTTTGTGGCGACTGCCCTCATTGGCAGTGATCATAATGACCTTCACTTTGTCGTGACCGCTGCGTCGCAAAGCTTCCAGGACCAGAAACCCACTGCGCTTGGGCATCATCATGTCCAAGACCAGCAAGTCCGGCTGCATGGTTTCGGTGAGCGCCAAACCCTGATTGCCGTCGCGGGCGACACTGACCTCGCAACCATTGGCCTCCAACGCATATCGCATTGCTTCCACAATCTCGCCGTCATCGTCGACCAACAACACCCGCGGCAGACGCCCAAGCGTGGATTCAGCAGCTGCTGGAGCCGTGTTTTCTTCGTTACTCATCAGATTTTGCGTTCTCACAATGGTATGGCGGGCGGCGAATAACCAGACAGCCGGCACTGCGCTGACGCGTGTTTCGGCAGCCGGGCCCTTTTCAGTCCACTTAAAGGCTAACCGGACGCTAGCGCGTTCCGGCTGATTCGGATGCTAGCGCGTTCCGGCTGATCCGGGGTAAACCGGACGCTAACGCGTTCCGGCTAATTGCCGTGTAACCGGACGCTAGCGCGTGCCGGCTGATTAGCCGCAGGCATTAAATCGTTTTTTCGCCGTGAAATATGGGTTGCCTGCGGTCCGCGGACTTTACCACGGTCGCCCAGGCGTCACACTGATTATAGACCAAATTCAACTCCTCAGTTCACTCAAACCTGGCAATTCATCAGTGAGCGATTCCCCTGAAGCCCCCAGCCTACGACAACGGATACTCGACCTGGTTTACAGTCCAGGGTATCGTCCGAGCAAACCGAAAGACTTCCAACGCATCCTCAAGGTGAGCGACGACGAGTATCGTGGGCTGCGACGAATCATTAAACGCATGGTGATCGATGGCGAAATCGCTTTCGCATCGAACCATATGGTCATCGCAATCACACCGGCAACGAAGACCAAAAAGAGCCGCAAGAAAACCGATGCCCAATCTGGCTCAGCAATTCCGACGAATGCCAAGGTTGCCAATGACGGACCAGAACCGACGGAGTCCGAGGCGGAGTCGTTGATAAAGCCGACTGAAGAATCAGCTGCAGAGTCGGCTGCAGAGTCGGTGGCTCTGCCGCTGAAGGCGCAGGTCAAGGCTCAGCTGAAGGCTAACTGGAAGGACAAGGGAAAAGCCGCCATCGATGCCTCGGACGAACCGTCTGACGAAGCGCCGGCTGCCTCGATGCCGAAGAGCAAATTTGTGCGGGGCAAGTATCGGCAAGCTGCGGCTGGGTTTGGTTTCGTGCGACCAGGCGCCGACTCGGAACACAAATTTACCGAAGACATCTTCATTCCCAGTGGTGCCACCGGCACGGCTATGGACGGTGACATAGTCCAAGTACGTCTGCGCAGCAGCCGCCGTGGCAGCGGCCATGAGGGGCTGGTCGTTGAGATCCTTGAACGAGCGCGTCGCCAATTCTCGGGCTCTTATGATCTTAAGGACGGTAAGAGCATTGTCCACTTGGACGGTGTGACCGTGGGATCGCCGGTCAGCGTCGGCGACGTGCGCGGATTGCCGGTCGAGCCAGGTGATAAAGTCGTGGTCGAACTGGTCAAGTTCCCCGATGGCGCTGAAGTGGGCGAAGGCGTCATCATGGAAGTGCTCGGGTCGAGCAAAAACCCAGCCGTCGATACACTGGCCGTGATGCATCAAGTCGGCTTGATCGACCAATTCCCGGACGAAGTCATCGCACAGGCCAGGCAGCAAGCCGATGCGTTTGTCGAAGGTGAGATCCCCGGCGATCGACGCGACTTGACCAAAGTGCCAACGCTGACCATCGATCCGTTTGACGCACGCGACTTCGACGATGCCATTTCGCTCTCACGCAATGAGAAAGGTCATTGGGAGTTAATGGTGCACATTGCCGACGTGGCGCATTTCGTACCCATCGGTACCGCCCTGGACACCGAAGCCCGACGGCGCGCCACCAGCGTCTATCTGCCGGATCGCGTGATCCCGATGCTACCTGAGCTGATCAGCAATCACATGGCCAGCTTGCAACCGGATCGCATTCGTTACACCAAGACAGTCCTGATGGAGATGAGCGACGAAGGCACACTGATCCACTGGGAAGTCTTCAACTCAGCCATCCTCAATCAACAACGGCTCAATTACGAGCAGGTCGATCAGTATCTGGAGGACCCTGAGCCCTGGCGCGATCGACTACAACCAGCGATTTGGCAACTGATCCGTGATATGCACACCTTGGCCATGGTGCTGCGCAAGAATCGCATGGCCAGCGGCGCGGTCGAGTTGTTCCTGCCGGAGATCAAACTGGAGTTGGACAAGAGCGGCAAAGTCAAAGGGGCTCGATTGGTCGCGTACACCGAAAGCCACCAGGTGATCGAAGAGTTCATGCTGGCGGCCAATCAAACGGTAGCCACCTGGCTGGACGATCGACAGATTCCGTTTTTGCGTCGAGCCCACGCGGCGCCCGAGCCTCGCAAACTTAAGAAGCTGACCGAGTTTGTTCACGACTTAGGTATCAAAGCCGACAGTTTGGAAAGTCGCTTTGAGATTCAAAAGGTCGTACGACAAGTGCGTGGTAAGCCGACTGAATACGCCATCAACTATGCGATTTTGAAATCGATGAGCAAAGCGGTCTATCAACCCGACTTTGAAATTCATTATGCGTTGAACTTTGATCACTACTGTCACTTCACGAGTCCCATTCGTCGCTATCCGGATCTGCAAGTCCATCGGACCGTACAACGCTTGCTCGAAGGCAAGTCATCACCGGGCGATCCATTCCCAGTGCTGATCGGCCTGGGCCACCACTGCAGCGACCAGGAGCAGAACGCTGAGTACGCGGAGCGTGAAGTGATCAAGATCAAGCTCTTGCACTACTTGAGCAAGAAGCTGGGCGAGACGATGCGCGGGGTCATCAGCGGTGTAGTGCCTGAAGGTTTCTATGTGCGTGGAACAGCCATACCGGCTGAGGGCTTTGTACCGATCGCCAGTTTGCCGGATGATCGTTACCGATTTGAGCGGCGTGGCCATTTGATCGAAGGCTTTCGCCAAGGCCATCGCTTTCGATTAGGTGATGAGTTAACCGTGCGAATCGAGCAGATCGATCTGGCTCGCCGTTCGCTGGTGCTGAGCGTTGTAGAAAATCACACCGCCGGATTAAAGACGACGTCTACCAAGAAGGCAGCGCGTGCCGAGAAACCGCCCAAAGCCCACAAGCAACACCCCACCGCCAAGCGCAGCGTGAAGAAGAAACGCAAGAAGTAAAACCGTGGACGAATCGCTCCGCGACTCGTCGAATTCACAGTGATTCGCTGCTATTTCTTAGATATTAGCCGTTTTGGCGTTAGCCACGGTTTTCGCTGAAAAAACCGGGGCTAACGCCCTGCGGCTGATTCAAAGTGGCGCTGTCCAACTAGGCTACGTTGAATATGGGCTTTGCCCAACAACAGCCGCTGCCAAACGTTTGATTTCGCATTCAGGCGAGTCCACCGTCTGGCGACGGTGGCTACGGGGTCCGCTGCAAGCAAGTCCACCGTCTGGCGACGGTGGCTACGCATTCCACCGCCTGGCGGCGGTGGCTACGGGCGACGGTGGCTACGGGCGACGGTGGCTACGGGCGACGGTGGCTACGGGCGTTAGGTACCGAACTCGGGACGGCGGCGGCCGAGTTGTTCTTGCAGGCGAGCGACGATGCTGGAGTGCATTTGGCTCACGCGGCTTTCGCTCAAGTCGAGCGTCGCGCCGATCTCTTTCATCGTCAGCTCTTCATAATAGTAGAGGATGATGATCAAGCGTTCGTTGCGATTGAGGCCTTTGGTGACCAGACGCATGAGATCGCTTTTCTGGATACGACGCGTTGGGTCTTCACCCTTTTTGTCTTCCAGAATATCGATTTCGCGTACGTCTTTGTAACTATCGGTCTCGTACCATTTCTTATTGAGACTGACCAGATTGACGGCGTTAGCCTCCATCTGCATTTTTTCGAGCTCTTGGATGCTGATCTGCATCTGCTCGGCCAGTTCGCGATCGGTGGGAGCGCGACCGTAGCGTGTCTCGAGTTGCTTCTTGGCTTCTCCGAGCTTGCTGGCCTTGCTGCGTACCAGACGCGGCACCCAGTCCATCGTGCGGAGTTCGTCGAGAATCGCACCGCGAATACGCGGCACGCAATAGGTTTCAAATTTGACACCTCGAGCGGTGTCGAACGCGTCAATCGCGTCCATCAGCCCGAAAATGCCGGCGCTGATCAAGTCATCCAGCTCAACGCCATCGGGCAATCGTTGCCATATGCGGTCGCCGTTATAACGGACCAGCGGCATATACTGCTCAATCAAGCGATTGCGCAGTTCGACGTTGTTCGGATCTTCTTTGTACTTTTTCCAAACTTCTTGAATATCTTCTTGAGCCGCGATCGTCGTTGCCATCCAATCCTCCGTGAATCTGCAAGCAGAGTCGGCCAGGCCGAGTCCAAGGCATGTTACATGCAGCTATCCCTGCCGCGGCGATTTTGTAGCGAACTCTAGTTCGAGAATCTATGCCAAACTTGCGGTCATTCCGCTTTTTCGGTCGTAGCCGAGGCAGCTTGCAATCGCGCGATTTCGCTACGAAAGCGATTTTCCACCGAATCGCACACAGTCCGATCAGCAATCGAGCCGATTACATAACCAACTGCGGCAAACACGGTGAACACTACCAGGCATAGACCGAGTATTTCGTCGGCTAGCGTCCCAAACCACAATCCGCGAACAATCACAAAGGTCATGGCCATCGCGCCTAGCACGCCAGAGTATGCTCGCGCCATAGTCAGCCTCCATGCTGCACTGCGTCAGTTCAAACCGTACCATACCTACGCAAAAGAGTTCTGAACGCATTCATGCGCGGAACTCTTCCGTTATTTGATTTATCGGTCGTGCATGCCTGCCGAGTTGAATCTTTTTTTGTGAGCCGTCAATCTTTACCAAATCATCACTACCTTGACAGGCAGCCGACAATCTCAGTTGATCAGCGATTTGCTGTGCACCACGACGTAGCCGCGAGTCGGCGCGCGAGCCTTCACGCAGCGACAACGCATGACATCGCTCGGGCCAGTCAATCATCGGTAATGCCTTCGAGGCAATACCGGCTTCTAACCAACGTTGCGAGTTCATGGGCTGAGGCGTGTATCCGAGCCAAGCAGAGCTCAACGCTCTCATCCAGCTGCCAGGGCGTTTGGGTAACGTCCACACCGTCCGCTGTGGATCTTGATCATCAATGCGGCAGCGCATCGCGGCCGCTTGCCGATGGCAACTGGACAGTTCATCGCCACCAATGAGCACTACATCATCAGCGGCCTGCCAACATGCGCGATCCAGTGGCACAACACTGTCGACCGCCAACATCACAATCCAGCGATATCGTTCATTCTGCCGACTAATTTGACGAATCAACTGTTCATAGACGCGCGGCAATTGATCCACTGCACATGGTGACGCCTGAGACTCGGCGGCCACCAACATATTAAATCGTTTGCACAGCTCATAACCGCTCCATGGTTTGCCCGCCGCCAATGTGCTCCATAAGGCTTGATAAGCATTGAGCGGAACGTGATCAGCCAACACATGGGGTAACCGACTGGCAGCCGGCGCCAGATCGATCAGCATATTCTGAATTGGAGCAGTCGAGTGTGCGGCATCAAACTCAGTGATCGCTGCCTCCGGTTGGGTGCTGGCAGCATCCAGGCTACCCGGTTGGCTCAGCGCTCGCGCCAGGTGAAATCCAAAGCGCGCGCCGACGTCGGTGCCAGGAAACTCACTGATCAAAATCACCCGCGGCCATGTCAGCAATCGCATCGCCGGTCCGCCCCCGGCCGGTGCATCCAGGCGGCGTAGCTGACGCAAACCATCGGCCTGGTCACCCGAACGTTGTCGCAAAGTTTGGTCAAAGATCATCGCCGGGTTCCGTGGATGCAGTCAACAATTCGTTTAACAACGTTTAACAGCCATACCGTTCCATTTTAAGCGGAGCAGCGCAAGCTGCCCGATGCCTCGCAAGCCATGGAAGCGGAGCAGCGCAAGCTGCCCGGTGCCTCGCAAGCAAGCAAAGGAACCGGACGGCTGGCGCCGATTCCGCTTTAAGTCGATCCATGATTGACCGGTCTTGGGTTTAAGGCCAATGCCGTTCAACGAAGCACGTAGCCGCGTCTCTCCGAGACGCGAGTCCTGAGCCTTTTGGTGAAATTCGCGAGTCTCGGAGAGACTCGCCTACGTGAAAACGCCCTTCATTGAACGGTATTGGGTTTAAGACTTGGGTGAAAGTGGCTAGTTGCTTTGGCCCAGGATCAAGCTGGCTACTCGGCGGCGATTGGCGACCAGAATGTCTTCAGGCACATGCTGGCCGGTAGTCAGATAACTCAGTGGCCAAACACCGCTGGAGAGCAATCGATACCAACTGCCCAAACAAACTGATTCGTCCAATTTGGTTAGCAACAAATGCGTAGGAGCCAAGGGACGGAAATGTTCCATGGCCATCTGCGCATGCGCTTGCGAACTGGCCGCACTCAATACCAGATGTATCTGGTCGGGTTGGGCAACTTGTAAAAAGTCGTTCAGTACATTTAATTGTGCCTGGTCACGTGGCGAACGACCTGCCGTGTCAATTAAAACCAAATGGCAATGTCGCAAGCGTTCCAGCGCCGGTAGCATCTGATCGGGTGCGGCCACGGTTTCACAGGGAGCACCTAACAAGTCTGCATACTTTTGCAGTTGATCGACGGCTCCCAGACGGAATGTATCGAGTGTCACGAAGCCGACCTGGGTGCCTTGATCGAAATGAAATCCCGCGGCCAGCTTGGCCAATGTGGTTGTCTTGCCAACTCCCGTTGGTCCCACTAAGGCCACAACTTGCTGAGTTCCCGAGTTGATTTCAATGGGACCAGATACTTCGATGCGCTGCTGAATAAATTGACACAAACGCCCTTTGACCAACCATGGGTCGTCCAGTTGATCTGGGGAGCAATGCAAGGCCACTTCCTGGAGCATCACCCGAGCCGCGTCCGGATCAACATCAGCGTCCAACATTTCCGTAAAGACTTCGAACATGGCCGGAGTCAGGTAGTTGGGAGCACCTGCCACCCGTGGCAAACGGTCAAGTTGATCGCTGGGTTCCATCGACTGTTGGGACAGCGAACGTGGGGACAGCGAACCTTGGGACAGCGGCCGCCCACCTGGCGATCGTTGTCTCGAGCGATCACGTGAGCGATCATGCGCTGGCTCTCTAACTTGAAAGTCACTTCTAGCTTCACGCTCAAAGTCACTTCGATCGTGCATTGGATCTGTGGTGTGATCTACGGTGTGATCTAC
>JADLDX010000914.1 GCA_020846515.1 Pirellulaceae bacterium | reverse complement strand
TTAATAAAAGAGACGGGCAATCCGCAAGCTTGACTGACCGCATCGCGCATCGGAAAGTGAAACCAGTGCGGCAAGTTAGGCGGCTCAACAAACATGCCATTCGGGATATCCATCGTGCCGGGAACGCCCAGGCCGACACGCACCAAATCCCCAGTGGCGATACCGGTTTGCGTTACCAAACGACGGCCGCATTGGGCGATGCGTTCGACCGCTTGCTGCGGTCCATCAGGTTCGTGCGTCTCGATTTCTTCGAAGGCCAGCGTGTGCCCGTGATCATCTACCAAGCCGATCTTGATATTGGTACCACCAACGTCGACTCCCAGGTAATAAGGAGCCTGGGATTGCGACACAGGAACAATTGGTTGGGATGTTGGCATAATAGGCTGTGTCGTATCGCTGGGCATTACAAAAAACGCCTTGCGGTTGTCGCTGCAACCGCAAGGCGTCAACATGGTTTCAGGACTCGCTCAAGTATAGGAGCGGTCGCCATTTTCGCCCAGTCGAATCTCCGGCCGAAGCTTACTTCTTAACTTCCATGGTTTCCAGCATCTTGCGAAAACCCGCTTTGAGCTTGTCGACCGAGTCGGCTGGCCCAGTGACTTTGAAGAAGTGGGTACCCATCTCTTTGGTTTCGACGATCGCACCTAACATGCGGTAGTTCTCGCGTTTGACCGAAGGAGCTTGTTGGAATGGGCCGGCGCCTCCGCTGTCCTTGAACGTACCAGGGATCTCGACCAAGTGCACCGTTTGGCCTGCAGCGTCAAACTTCTCAACCTTCGATTTGTCCTTGGTCGCACTGCCGTCGGGTTGGTCGAACTGGGCATACCAACGATCAATGTTTTGAGCGATCGAGCCCATGGCTGTGCTGACGGTGATGCGGGCTTGCTTGTCTGCCTTGGCATCGGCCGGTGCGTTGTACTCATACTGAATGATATTGTTCTTGGGTGGCACCGCCTTCCATTCGGCCGGCGCTGTCAAGCGGATCTTGCCGCCGGCCAGTTCCACGGCAGCGGCTGCCTTCTTGGCGTCTTGAGCATTGGCCAAACGGCCCAGGCTTAGATTAACCACGGGCAGGCTACCACACGTCAGGCAGAGCACCAAAGCGAGAGAAATCGATCGAATCAGCATGCATAACTCCTTTCGAGTCATCTGTTAAAAACTAGTTGGTTTGTTGGTTCATCACGACACTTGCCAGTACCACCACCAGTCCAATAGCCATGACGGCCAGGACGACGATGACCACAGCATAGTTGGTTTGTTTTCGTTTGCGGCGGCTAGCGGCGAGACTAGAGATCGGCGCCCGAGTCTCAAGCTCCAGGGCCCCCTGGTTTGCAGCAGTCTGGTTTGCAGTGGCCTGGTTTGGGGCACTTGGGGTTAAGGCACTCTGCGGGCCAGCACTTTGATTTACAGCACCGTGATTTACAGCGACGGTCGCGTTCCCGGGCACGATCGCGGCGGCTGATTGAGGTGCGAGATTTTCGGTTGAGGGCGAACCCGCCGGGGCTAGGCGCCAACCTGAACCAAAGAACTCCTCGAAGGCTTCGCCGGCGATCATCCATTGCGCCCAGCCATCTCGCCACACGAGCGAATCGGGACTGACGCGGTTATCGAGAATCCATTGATAAAACACCTGGCCATCGGCTGGTCCGTATTGTCCACCGCTGGGTGGCCTGACGTACCAAACGGCTTGGGCAGCTTCGGCAATGGCCCGTGGCATGCCAGTGTGTCCGCTGAGATTGTTGGGGCCGCTGCCAGGAGTTTGAGTGGCGGCTGATGTCAAGGCTGTGGCGGCGGCGTCTTTGGACAACTGGTTATGTCCGGGTTGTTTCAGATCAAATACAGGCGAGCGGGCGGCGGCTTGTGAAACCGACAGGCTCGAGGATGCCATTTCGTTTTCGGCATCTTCCAGAGGCACAGAGAAATCGGCCGATGTGGTTGGGACTCGGAAGCGACCCGAACAAGCCGGGCAACGCGCACGACGGCCGGCCTGAAACTCTTTCAGGTTTAATTCGTGCTCACAATGATGACAACGGAAGCGAATACCCACTGATGCTTACCATCCCTTTTCAACTGAGTTCATTTCAACTGAATTCATTTCAACTTGGGTTCAATGGAGTAACGGCCACACGTTGATAATGCTTAGGTTGTACTGCTGGCATAGGGACGGGGCGTCAGCGATATCCGTCGTGGCACTTGGCACACGCTTGACCGATCTGGCCTGCGGCCTGTCGGGCCAGGTCGGCATTGTCCGTTTGAATGGCCAATCCAATCTGGCGGGCTTGGTCTACCATCTGCTGACCGATGGTACGATACTCGGCATCGTCTGCATCTGGCATGCCTTCCATGATAGCCGCTTTGCCCAGGGCGGCTACCAATTCCGAATATCTCTGCAATTCTTCTTTGTGTTGTTTAAAGTTTTCTGGGCTGGAACTGTGTGGATTGACCGATTCCTGCTGAGCCCATTCCAGCAGTTGCATGAGTGGTACGCGGTCGATGACGTCCCCCCAAACCAGTTCCCCCCCCGGCGTGCCGTCGAGTGTATTGCCGCCGAGCAGATCGGCGACGTCTTGTACACGTTGCTTGGCCTCTTTGTGTGCCTGGGGCGAGCTGACTTTGGAGTTAGCCGCCATCCGCGCTAGCGATTCTCGGGCTACCGCGGCGCTCTTTTTCCAGCGCACGTCGCCCTGATACTGCTCGATAACGGCAAACATTAGGGCCAACAAGGAAAACTCTCGCCGGGCTTCTTTGTAGCCGCCAGCAAACTTGGTCGGGGAGGCGACGATGGGGTCCAAGCGGGCTTTCGAGTTCTTGACCATATCTTCGATGGTGGCCGCGCTAATCAAATTGCCCCAGGCACCGTCGCCGGCGCTCGCCGGGGTTGGGCCGGCGCTGCTGTCTGGCGAGTTACTGGCTGCATTGCCAGTTGGCTTGGAGGAACTGTTGGCAGCGTTGCCAGCGGCCAAACTGCCGGGCGTTGGACGAGCGCCTTGCAGCACACTGGAAACATCAGCGAAAAAAGTGCCTTCAAATTCCTGGCCGGTAAACTTCGGTGGCTGGGCACGGGTCGGCTTGCGTCCGCGCTGCGCGACGGCCACAGAGCACCAGAGCGCTATCAGGCCTGCGAACAGGAGGAAGAATTTCGATTGTGGCATGATGAGGTCTGTTGGCCTGAACAAAACTGCCCGCTTGATCTTCGGCGGGGCTGGCCCGATGGGCTGTACGTGGACTGCCCCAATGCCTTCCAACTCATCCATTGTAAACGGTTGACGGCTGCGACGCACGTTCAGCCGGATGGTTCGCTGGGTTGTTCAGCCAGTAATCTGACGCACGAATTGACGCAGAGCGCGGGCTCGATGGGACAATGCCGATTTGACGACCAGTCCTAATTCCGCGAAGGTGCGATGGTACTCAGGAATCTCAAACAGCGGATCATAACCAAAACCGCCCGTGCCTCGGTAATCGGTCAGAATACGTCCCCAGCACTCGCCCTGAGCCTGGGCGTGAATTTGCCCCGAGGGATCCGACAAGGCGATCGTGGAGACGTAATACGCGCGCCGCGCATCGCCAGTCAGGTCGGCCATTTTTTCAAGCAGTTTACGATTGTTGCTCTCGTCGGTCGCATCCGCCCCCGAATAGCGCGCCGAGTACACACCCGGCTCGCCACCCAGCGCTGGCACGCACAAGCCGCTGTCCTCGCCGATCGTCCAACGACCGAGATGCTGCGCTTGAACCGTGGCCTTTAGCCGGGCATTTTCCATAAAGGTCGTGCCCGACTCTTCCACGCTGATCGCGCCGGGCGTCTCGGCCAGCGACTGCAGTTGGAATCCGAGCGGCTGTAGCAGTTCCCGCAACTCGATGAGCTTCTTGCGATTGTTCGTGCCGACTACAATGCCGCTGGATAGGTCAATGGCCATAGCTGATTATTGTCCAGTTCGCGATTTGCCCAGCAGCGAACCTTGATACACTTTCGAAGCAGCTGGACGCGGCACCGAGATGAATTTGCCCTCGACGTCAAACGGGATATCGTTCAACAACTTGCACGACGGCGTATTGCTGTATTGTCCGGTCCGCACATCCTTGACAGGGCGAATCTCGTAACCGCAATATTGGTTCATGATCGAGACCATCTCAGGATTATAAATGAACGCTCCTCCGCCTGGCGGTTCTTCGCCCAGAGAGTCAAAGCTGCCGATCGTCACGTAGCTGGCATTGCGATCATGAAACTCGTAAGCCTCAACACCTTTGGCCCGCAATGCCGCCGTCAGTTCACCAGCCTTCAGACAGGCTTCGTCCAGGGCATTGGTAGATACTTCTTCCTGTTTCTTGGGAGCCATACTGTTGGCTAACTGGGTGACCACAGGCCCGCTGAAGGTAGCCACGCGTACCGTGTAGCGACCTTTGCACTTGAGCAGGGAGTGCTCAACATTTTCATTCAACTTGACGACGAAGTCATCGACGGCGTTCTGGAAATAGTCTGCTGGCAGCCGGGGATTGCGGGTGACAAACGCAGCGCCCATGCGACCCTTCTTGGCTGATTGTTCGTTCTTCTGCCACAGCAGCATACGTTTGGTAGAGATCAACCAGTTCGTATCTTTCGATTCCACGTTCTCTTTGGTTGGCTTGTCGTCCGCCTTGGACTCCAAGCAGGCAGGACGGGCCGTTTTCACTTTTTGGAGCATTTCGGCTAACCGCGGATCTTCAGTCGTCGTATAGTTCCCGACGAGTACCGAGTAAGTCTTTTCGCGAACCGCGTTGGCGTGCCGCACGCGTTTGGTATAGAGCGATTCTTTATCACCGTAGTTCAATCGAGCTTGGGCTTGGGCCAAGGGTTGCGAATGATCGAATTCGCGCATGTGCACGTAGACCGGAGCCCCGAGCATGGGTTGTAGCTCCTTGGCCAATTGCACCGACCGTTGCTCGGCGTCATCGCCGGTCAGGGTCATCGCCAGGATCATCCAAGGTCCGTGCTCAGGTTGCAGCGCCAGTTTCTCTTCTGAGCCAGCCGTCGAGCGTTCTTGAAACATGTTCAGAATCGACGGCGGGCCAGCCACTAGCGAATTGGTCAAGCCAACCGAGACCAGCACGGCGCCGAGCGACCGGATCAGCCGTCCCCTTCTAACGCCGAAGCCTGCCAGGTTGGCTGCATACCGACTGTGCCGGCGTTTGCTCCGCACGGAATTGCTTTCAAACCTATGACGTCGCGACATCTTTCTCAGACTCCTGCCCAAGGACGATTCAGAATTCCATTTCCACTCCGAGTCCTACCAAATGCATCGCGCGGGCGAAAGGTCGTTTGTCGTTTAACAGTCAGCCGCAGGCGTACTGGGCGCAATAATCAGCAGTGGAACTAACCCTCCTGCTGCGTAGTAGACTGCTGATTTAATCAATGCTGCTACCATTGCTGGTACCGCTTTCGCATTTGCATGCACAGCATGTTGTGCTAGCAAAGGACTAAATCAGCAGTCTGCGTAGCAGCGGGAGCGTCGACCCGCGGCAGCGTGGGCGGGGAGGGCTGTGGACGAATCGCTCCGCGACTCGTGAAGCACTTCGCTGCGAACTCGCCTCTGCGGCGCACGCACCCTCCCCGAAAAAACAGGCTGCAGTAGCGCCTGTTTTTTCGTCCCTCCCGAAGGGCCCGAAGGGAGGGTTAGTACTGCCGCTGACTGTTAAACGACTAAGATTCCTTACCACACGGTAATACTCGTGCACTTTGCGCTTGAATCTAGGAAGTCTGGGAAGGGTTTTCTGTTTTTTCCCTTAATGAGGATTACTTCCGGGATTCTTTCCTACAAGAGATGGGGCAAGTTTGCCGATTGTGCCTGAGAAGGAAGTTGAGCCGTCGGTCACTGAGGTGACTGCGTCGCTTCATTGCTTACCGAAATTGTTGGCCAGACAGCCGGCGGAGAATTACCAGATATGGCTAAGCGTTTACAAAAAACAGCTATGGCTTGTGCCGTGGTGTGCGGTCTTGCGATCGACCTGATGGCTCAGCAGCCACTGCCAACGATGCCACTGCCTGGCACTGGCAACTCAACCGCGTTCAATCCAACCTTGCCATTACCAGGCCAACCTGCAGGCCAAGCACCTAGTGGCCAAGCGACACTTGGTCAGCCAGTCGCCGGTCAGCCAGCCGGTCAGTATCTGCTGGCACCTCCGGCTTACGCACAACCGACGCCCGCCGAGCAGCAAGCCGACCCGGCTCAGTTGAAAGTGTACGAGGTTCCCTCCGATTTAATCGGTGCTGTCGGGGCGCGACTGCAAATCACCTATCACGGACATCCGCGTGTTCGCGTGGCCACCGAACCCAAGACCGGGCAGCTGATGGTCATGGCTCCGGAGTCGATCCAACGCGACATCAACAGCAAGATGCAGTTGTTGATCTTCGAAGCTCGCAAGTCAGGCCTGGTGGTCGATGACAAAGGTATGTCGGTCGCTTCGACCAAGCAGCAAGCCTACACGCTGAAGAATCTGCGTCCGCAGGACTTAGAGAACGCCCTGCAACGCCTGGCCGGTCCCCGCTTAACGGCCACCACCGAACGCAACGGCGAAGTAGCCACGTTCCGCCTGGCCAGTGCGACAGGCATGCAAGATGTGTTGCAGGTCGATCGGACGGCGGGCCAAGTCACGCTGCTGGGCGGCGGCGCCTCTGTGGCCGGATGGATGCAAATCATTTATGCCCTGGACATGGGACAAAGTGATCCCTATCGCGCCACGCACGTAATGCCACTGTCCCCAGCGGATCCGGGGCGCGTGCGTCAGGCTGTGCAGTTGGTGCGTGCGGCTTACCAACAAGACGACAATCAACAAGTCACCGTGCAGGTGCCCGGAGGCAGCAATCAGGCTCGGCCTGGCCAGCCTGGCCTACCTGGCGATCCACTCAACCCCGACGAACAGGCCATGGCGATCGGTAACCCCGACACGCTAGGAGCAGATACCGGTCTGTTTGGCGATGTGCAAATCGAGTTCATCGAAGACCTGGACCTGGTCATCATCAAGGGTGCCAAACGCGACGTGCAGCGTACCTTGGAAGTGATCGAACAGATCAAGAAGAAAAGCGCTGAAACGCAGCCGCTTATTCAAGTCCTGCAACTGAAGCATGTGGACAGTTCAGCCGTGGCCACGCTGATTGACGAACTGTACGACGAAGTGCTCAAGCCACGTCAAGGTACCGTAAGCATTACATCGCTTGGTCAACCCAACGCATTGCTCTTGATCGGTCGTAAAGAGGCCGTCGAATCCGTGATCGATCTGATCAATAAACTTGATCAGCCACTGGACCCAGCCAACCAACTACGCGTCTTCCGGCTGCTCCACGCTTCGGCCGTGGATGCCGAGACAACCATTCGAGATTTCTTTACCGATACCCCAGGCAGCGGTGAAGATGCACGAACTGGTTTGGGAACGCGCGTCAAGTTGATCGCTGACTATCGAACTAACTCGCTGATCATTCAAGCTGCTCCTCGCGATATGGCTGAAGTGGCCAAGTTGATTGAGCAAATCGACGTAGAAGGCACGACCGCTCAAAACGAAGTCCGCATCTTCCGCCTGAAGAACTCGGTCGCAACAGATTTGCGAACCGTATTGAACTCCGTCATCACCGGTGAAGCGGCGGCCGGTCAAGGTGGTCAAGGCGGCGGTGGTGGTGGGGGCGGCGGCGGTGGTGGCAACGGACAAGCTTCGTCTCCTAGCACCAAGTTGTCCTTTCCGCGAGAGGCTGGTCGCGTCGACTCAGGCATCTTGGCCGGCGTGGTTATCACGGCCGATCCATCGCAGAACTCCCTGGTCGTCCGCGCACCGAGCAAGAGCATGGCGCTAATCGAAGAATTAATCAACGAACTTGATAAGCTCTCCAATGCCGAAGCTCAAATCAAAGTCTTTGAGATCAAGAACGGAAGTGCCACGACATTAGCCCAGATGGTACAGCAGTTGTTCGGTCTGCCGGTAACGGCGGGTCAAGGCAACGCCGGTGGCGGTCTGTTTGGTGGTTTGAATAACCAATTGCAGTTGGCCGGTCTGACCACCGGTGGCGATGGCTCGTTGGTGCAGTTGCGAGTCTCGGTGGATACGCGCACCAACAGCATTATCGCCAGCGGTTCGGCCAGCGACTTGGAAGTCATTGAAGTCTTGTTGCTACGCTTGGATGAAGAGGGCGTGGAAACTCGCACCAACGAAGTTTTCTGGTTACGCAATGCCAACGCAGCCGACGTGGCGCAAGCACTCAGCAACTTCCTAAATACCCAACGCCAGGTGATTCAACAACAATTGTTGATCAGTCAAGCAATTAGTATCTTTGAGCAAGTCGATCGCGAAATCTTTATCGTGGCTGAGCAAACGACGAATAGTCTGATTGTCAGCGCTACGCCACGCTACTTTGAATCGATTCGCAAAGTGATTGCCAAGTTGGATCGCCGACCACCGTTGGTGACCATTCAAGCCGTGATGGCCGAAGTGCTGCTGTCCGATCAGTTCGAACTGGGCACCGAAATGGGCTTGCAGGATTCACTGCTGTTCGATCGAGGCA
>JADLDX010000913.1 GCA_020846515.1 Pirellulaceae bacterium | reverse complement strand
GCCCGCAATCACAACGCTGGTTCGATATGCACTTGGGCACTATCGCACTAGCACGAACGGATGACCTGCCTAATAGCGTGGTCACCACACAAGGCATTGCCGGTGCGCCGGTTTTGCGAACAGGCGATCCCCAGGTCGATGACCTCGCCTTCGGTTTAGCTGCTACGGCCTCTATGCAAACTGGCCCTGGCAGCAACTTAGAATTGACCTACTTTGGTCTGAACAAGTGGGAAGATACCGCTACAGTAGAATCGGTTAACGCTGACCTCTACTCAGTGATCAGTGCCTTTGGTACCAATCCTGGTGCGAACAATCAAGGTATCGCGGGCTTTGACGACACCGACCGTTCGGTCAGTCAATCGCTCAACTACACGTCGAAGATCCATAACGGCGAACTGAGCTTCCGTCGGCGTTGGGTAGCCCCTTCACGCTGGGTGCAAGGTTCGTGGCTAGCAGGTGTCCGTCACTTCGACTTGGATGAAGAGTTCGGATATCAAGCGGTTGGTCAGCAAAACAACGGCAACAACCAGACGCTGCGTTTCTTCAACATGAACACCGCTACTCGTAACCAACTGACCGGTTTCCAACTGGGCAGTGACGGTTGGATTACCTTGGTACCTGGCTTTATGTTGGGTGCAGAAGGCAAGTTTGGTGTCTATGGAAACCATGCTGAGGTCGAGTCAAACATTCTCGCCAACTCGGTTCTGCAGGCTCGCGAAGCTCGCTCCGACGGTGAGACAGCTTACCTCCGCGAGATCGCTCTCCATAGCGTCTACCGGATTTCGTACTCGTGGGCCTTCCGTGCTTCGTACAACTACCTGCGAGTAGAGAACGTTGCCTTGGCACCACGCAACTTCAACACAGCCGGTCTGGGTTCTAACGGTGCAGGCGTGGTTTTCGGTCAGAACCGACCCACGTTCATCGATGTCGATGGCATCGCCAAGTACTCCGGATTTTCGCTGGGTGCTGAATACCTCTGGTAAACCACTGGTATACCAATCCTAAGCGACGAGTGCACTCAAAACAGGCCGGTCTCATGACCGGCCTGTTTTCGTAAAAAGGGGGCAGGTCTCATTTTCCATCTGAGTTTGCGTTACTTAGTTCGCCAACTCGCGGAAAATGAGACCTGACCCCTTTTTTACTCACTTCGCCGCGGTCACCCAGTCCAAATTGAATCGTGCGCACACAATCTTGTTGTTGCTCTCGTACAAACAGAGCACATCGCCGTTGGGCAATACAGCCAGATCCGAATAAGCACTTGGTCCCGATTCCAAGGTGCGGCTGATCGGCCAGCTCTGACCATCATCGCGACTGAGCTTGATCGAAAGGTTCTGGCGCTTGCCACGTCCGGCTGGTAGCTCGCGGCCCTGCTTATCCAGACCAAGCGAGTGAGGATTGGAGAACAACTGTAGTCCAGGGGCACTTGGGTGTCGCACGATACTGGCCATACAGATCGGTTCCCACAACTGGTCATGAAACACCGGCTGGCTCCAGCCAGTTGCACCGTTTTGGCTGGTGGTGATGATCTTGCGATTGGGTTTGGAGACGCTGCGCGTAACCAACATCACGCGCTCATCGGCTAGAGTGGTGATCATGGTTTCATTGGGATCACCAAACGGATCTTCATCGGGCACGGCAATCTCGCCGGCGCGCCACTGCTGACCAGGATCGTCACTGTAAATGGTCGCCGAAGCGGATGGGTGATGATCGCCAGGCTTTCCATAGGCCAACCAAATGGGCACAACCAATCGTCCGCTCTTTAGTTGCACACCATGGCCTGGCCCGGTCGCGATCACTTTCCAATCGTACTTCGATCGAAAAGGTTCAAACGTGGCAGTGATCTCCACCGGTTGACTCCAGGTTACTCCATCGTCAGTGCTGCGCATCGAAAAGCAGCGTGCGTAATTAACGCAGTATAGGAACTCGATGGTGCCGGAAACTTTGTCGACGATGGCCACTGGATTATTGACCGTCTGCTCATGCTGTCCACCGGTGGCTTTGGTCGGGTTGCCTTCAATGCGCGGTGCGTTGTGTGCGATCTTGACTGCGTCTGACCAACTGTTGCCACCGTCGCTGGATCGCCGCAGATGGACTTCGATCTCGCCCCAGTCCGCCCGACTATCCCGTCGCGCTTCGCAGTAGGCCAGCACCGTACCTTGGCCAGTTACCACGATTCCGGGTATACGAAACAGCGTTACGCCGCCACTTCCTGCCGTGAATACATCGCTTTGCGTCAGTCTGGGTTCACCGGCACGCAGGGGGGCCGACCCAAGGCAAACCAGCAGCCACAGCCAGGCAATTGTCGGATAAGAGTCGAGAGATTTCATGCTAAAATCCTTACGTGGCGGGGAATGGGGTTTTTGTACGAGTTTAGCACGTTGGCTGGCGGCTCGCGAACCCTTGAAACGGTGAGCGGATCGCCAAGTGATCGGCCGCGAATTGTCCGCTACGCCTGGGGCGGGCGGTTCGCATCTTGCAACTTCAACCTGCGCGGCCTAATCTGTTCGTTACGCAATGCATCGCTTCCCACTAACTATCCCCTTTGAACTGCAGGTTCTACTCATGTTTCGAAGTTGTCTCGTTTTGGGCCTGACTGGCCTGGCCTGGCTCACCGGCGCAGCGTTAAGCCAACCGGTCGGAGCTACCGAACCCTCGATGGCTAAGGGCGTCGATCAAAGTCCCCTGTCGGTCGATGTTGTCGTCGCCTTTCCCGAATTGAAATTTGATCGCCCTGTGGTAGTGACCCATGGCGGGGATGGCACTGATCGTGTTTTTGTGGCTGGGCAAAAGGGCATCATCTACGTCATGCCGAATGACCCTACAGTCAAAGAGCCCTCGGTGCTTTTGGACATTGAAGACAAGGTTGCCTACGATGATCGCATGAACGAAGAAGGCCTGTTGGGCATGGCCTTCCATCCTAAGTTTAAAGAGAACGGCGAGTTCTTCTTGTACTACACCAGCAAGTCAGAAGAGCACTTGTCGGTGATCTCGCGCTTTAAAACCAATAAAGAACGCACTCAAGCCCTAGCCAGTAGCGAACAAGTCCTCATGACGGTCAAGCAACCGTTTTGGAACCACAACGGCGGCACATTGGAGTTTGGTAAAGATGGTTATCTATACATCGCCTTTGGAGATGGTGGCAAAGGGGACGACCCACTGCAGAGCGCTCAAGACCTGACGAGCGTATTGGGCAAGATTTTACGCATCGACATTGATAGCACTTCACCCGGACTGCAATATGGCATTCCGCAAGATAACCCATTCGTCAAAACCAGCGGCGCTCGTCGCGAGATCTATGCGTATGGTGTTCGCAACCCTTGGCGAATCTCATTCGACCGCCAGACAGGTGATTTGTGGTGCGCCGATGTTGGTCAGAATTTGTGGGAAGAAATCAGTATCGTGCCCAAAGGCGGTAACTGCGGTTGGAGCAAGCGCGAAGCCACTCACGTCGCCCGTCCAGGTGCCAAGACGTTCATCGAGAACGACCTGGTCACCAAGTCCCCTGACTTCGTGGATCCAATTTGGGAATACCCACACACCGACGCGTGGGGCAAATCGATTACCGGTGGGCAAGTCTATCGCGGCGTGAAACTACCCGCGCTTAAAGGCTACTATCTGTACGGCGATTATGTTACCGGCCGACTGTGGGCTCTCAAAGCTGACAAGTCTGGCAAGGTGAGCGAGAATCGCGTTATCGCCTGGGCGAGTGCTCTGCCGATCGTCACCTTTGGTGAAGATGAAAAGGGCGAAGTCTATTTCACATCCACCAATGGTGGACGCATCTACACTTTTAAGAGCAAGTAATCATCATGCTTATAGGCAACGCATATCGATCCATCAAGACGGCAGCCCAGGGATGGT
>JADLDX010000912.1 GCA_020846515.1 Pirellulaceae bacterium | reverse complement strand
TACTGACGACCGCCGCGGTCATCGCGATGCTGTTCGTCACCGGCACAGCTGTCAGTGTCTGGCAGGCCGTGCGCGCAACCAGCGCCCGAAACGCGGCGGACGAGAGTGCCCGGGAGGCGCGCGCCAACGAACTGAAAGCCGTCGCCGAACGCGACCTAAAGGAGGAGGCATTGGAGGCGGAGACGGCGGCACGCAAGCAAGCTCGCGACGCGCTCAACACCATGACCGATGATGTCATCCAAAAAGTCTTCTCTCAGCAACCTGTCCTGGATGACTCGCAGAAAGCATTTTTGCGCAAGGTGATGACACTCTACGAGTCCTTTGCTGCCCAATCGCGCACCAGCGAAGAATCCCGGTTCCTGGCCGCAGACGGAAAGGCACGCGTGGCCAAGATTTTGCTGGTACTGGGTGAACGACCAGAGGCCATGGCCTTGTATAGGGACGTCATCCCGGAACTACGCAAATTGACAAAAGAGTTCCCGATGAATCCTGACCTCATCGAATTGTTGGCGAGCTGTCACCTCAGTTATGGAACCTACATCAGGGAATCGGGAGATCCTTCGGCGGCTGAACCTGAGCTTCGCGAGGCGTTAGCCCTCCAAGAGGCACTTTGCACATCTTTTCCTGAGAATGCAGATTATCAGTATGGCTTGGCCGGAATACTACATTTGCAGACGATGCTGTCTGGCGGGTTCGGGCGCTTTGACGAGACTGAGGCGAGTGCCCGCAGAAGCGTAGAGATTCTTGAAGGTCTCACAACTCGATTTACAGACAGAGCTGATTTTACTGTCTCGTTGGGAAACGAACTCAATCAACTCTATATCACTCTCGTGAATCGTGGAAAGACGCGCGAAGCATTCGAGATACTCTTACGAGGAATTGAAATTCTCGAAAACAGTGTCGCATACGCCCAAGGTACGCCCAAGTGCCAGATCATACTGTCGCTCATGTACGGCAATAAGGCTAACTTGCTCGTAGAAATGGAGAAATTCGAAGAAGCAGAGATGCTGATCTCGAAATCCATAGCCATGCGCCGATCACTTTCGGATCGTTTCCCATCGGCGCCCGACTATCGCAGAGATCTTGCTTCCGCTTATTCAAGTCTTGGTGCGCTGCGTTTAAAACAATCGCGTGACCTGGAGGCAATTGAGAACTATGGGCAAGCACAGAGATTGTTAAGAGCGAATCTTCAACGGGATCCGCTTCGATTTACAGACCGCACTTTTTTAATAAAGGCCTGTGGCGGCAGAGCAACTGCACTTATTCACCTCGGGAAATCTGCAGACGCGATTAGCGACTGGAAGGAGGCTGAAATATGGGCTGCAGAAAGGAGCATCCCAAAACTCTTACTCCAGCGAGCCATTTCGCTATCTGACATTACGGATTCCTCCTTTCAACAGGACGTGGAGAACGCTAAGAAGGAAGCATTGGAGGCATGGAAAACAGGCGCAGCGACATTTTCACCTACAGATCGAATCAAGGATTCCCTGGCGATCGTTACAAAACTTAATGAACCAGCGGCTGCAGCAGCGGCAGTTGAATCGATTGTCGCTTCCAACAAACTAGACAACTTGTGGTTATACAATGCCGCCTGTGTAATTGCCCAATGCGCAGCAAGTTCACGGAGTAACGAAGCGCAGCAAAAACAATTCGCTGACCGCGCTATGGAATTGTTGAACCAGGCGGTAAGGGCAGGGTGGAAGGACGCCGCTCATATCAAACGAGACACGGACCTCGATCCGCTCCGCGAACGCGCAGATTTCAAGGCGTTGGTAGAACAAATAGACGTTTTGCGACCTAAAGTCGTTGAGGACGCGACACAAGGGAACCCAGCCACTCGGCGCGCCTCCCAGCAGTCGACCAAACTGACGCAATAGTCATTGGATCGAAAAGGGGTCAGGTCTATTTTCCGCGAACTGGCGAGCAAAGAAACGCAGGCTCAGACGGAAAATAGACCTGACCCCTTTTTTCTCAGGAGCCACATTTTCACCAGCTGCGTTAAGGTCAGGTAGCAAACCAGCGTAACTGCCAGTAGCGGCCAGTACAAAGGCGAGAGCGGCATGAAGCCCAAGTAGCTTCCCAATAACGTGAATGGCAGCGCAATGCCGGTCGATATGATGCAGACGGACATAAGCTTGATAATCCTTTGCTTGTGAGAGGGCGATACGCGCGCGAACAGCGTGGTTTTCTCCGCCGCGATTGCCAGCTCTTCATCGGACATCTGCTCCACATCGCTTCCGAGCAGCACAGATTCTGTGCACAACCCAACTTCTTTGCAGACCTTGCGGGTGACCAAATCGTTATCACCTGTCACTACCTTGACGGCGATGCCCAGCGCCTCCAATGCCCTAATCGCAACAGCAGCCGTCTCTTTCGAAGGATCGAGAAAGGCGGCATAGCCATTTAATACCAAGTCGCACTCGTCCGCCTTGGAGTAAGGAGTCGCGTCGCCCGCTACGACACCCCGCGGGTCGATGTCTGTGCTGGCGATTCCCAGCACACGAAAGCCGTCGGATGAGAGCTTCTCATACTCTTTCTTCAGTTCGTCGATATGCTCGTGATCCATCGGGTAGAGCTCGCCGTCGAGCTCAAAATTCGCACAGCGTGGGAAAATAGCTTCCGGGGCTCCTTTGCTGATAAAGCAAGCTTTGCCCTAAGGCGTCCGCACGACTACCGACATAATTCGTCTCTGGAAGTCGAAGGGGATTTCGTCCACCTTGGCATAGTCGGGAATCTTTCCGCGCCGGTGGGTCTCGGTATGTGCCAGTACTGCACGATCGAGGATATTATTTAAACCCGTTTGGAAATGGCTATTCAAATATGCCAAGGCGAGTTGATCTCGAGCGTCGAACTGGCCAACGACTACTGTAGAGGAGTTGCTCCGCAACTCCTTACCGAGTCGCGGAGCGACACGGCCACGAACACGAACGCGGTCACGACTATAACCGGTTGACTTTTGCCCAGCGAATCCTACACAACAGCAGGTCACCGCGATAATTGCGTTTAGGCACGAACTGTCCATCTGTGACCCAAGATTCGTCAGCCGATACATGGACCGGATGAAAGTTGCCGCTGTACGGGACCTCGTCGGGGGCATTCACACCATCGCCCGTCAACGGCAAGAGGATCCGTTCCGTGTCGCGAAGCAAACGCAGCGAGTTGGGATCGACCTGCGCCATAAACAAAGGCGAACGCCAACGTGGTACGTTGAGATTGCTTGCGTCCTTCCGCGTGTAGACCAAAAACAAGCCCTCGGAATGGGTCAGCCAATGCTGCTGAGTCGAGGACATGACCCCTGGTTCACCATTGTCCCACGTCCATGGTTGTTTATCACTGAAGTCGAGGCCATCATCGCTGGTGGCGACGTAACCGCGATTGTCTTCAGCTCGCATCGTGACATAAAACTTTTGATGCCACTGTACCAACGACGGTTCGAGCAATCCACGTCCTGCCGTGTGACGCATCTCTCGACCAACTTGCTTGATCGCTAACGTCCGACCATCAAACGAACAGCGTACACCTGCGGCAGAACGCTTAGTGCCTGGCGCACCGAATGTCATGACGAAGGCAATGTCGCCATCGGGTAGCACAACTCGCTGACCGCAGTTGTTTGTATAGATTAGCGATCCGCGTGGATCGTCCCACTGGAGTTTTTGTCGTTCGCCCCACTGGCCATTGTTCCAGACCGAGTATACGGGCCAGCGTGGTGGCTGCTCCCGCTCAAAACGTGGACCGCGATAGCAGACACTGTGCCCCAAGGCGAGCACTGTCCCAGTCGGCGCATGAAATTCGGGGACGACATCGCATACGCCTTCATCCCAACCATCGTCTCTCTTCACTCGACCAAGCGCAGGCACAGGCTGGGGTTCGGACCAGGTGGCACCTAAATCCTGTGTCAACATCCAATGCACTGGGCCAAAGTAATCCGACCCTGCAATCTCCTGCAGGGTCATCAACACCTGCGGCCCATTGCCCGGGCCACCAGGCACCACGCAACAGCGCGGGTGAAACCAAGTCGGTCCACTGCCCACGCCACCGCGCCGCAGAGTGAGCATCTCAGTACTGGCAATCAGCGCGGGCGGTTCCGCAGCCGATACTCTGGTGGCACTGCCAAGCAGGGCTGTTAATCCAGCGGCAATAAAACATCGTCGCGAGCGATCATTCAATCTGTATAGATAACTTGGACTTGCCGCTGGTTGCATCATGAGTTCCACACTTTCATTTTATTTGACAACGGTCACTTTGGCTCTGCGTTGGGACCAAAACGATGAAGCTTAGTCCCTTCGTCGGTGAAATGAAGCGTCGTGATCCATTTGCCCGTGGCCACGTCGTACATTCGCATAGATTGGTTGCTGCGCAATCCGACTTGAAGGCAGGTTCCCTCCATTCCAAAACGAATAACAGAGTTCATCGGGAAAGGGCCAAATCGATTCTCTTCTTTTCCGTTCGCGAGATTGAACAGGATCGCCTCACGCCCATCCACAGCTATCAGAATCGACTGGTCGCCAGGACCAATCGCGTATTCGTAATGCCAGCCTAAGGACATCTCCCGATCGATCGCCTCGCCCGTCAACCGATCGGTCCAACGCTCCGAAAGGTCCGTTTCCCAGGCTATCTTCAACGGTTGCAATTGCCAGCACGCCATTTTGTCCGAGTTGATGGTGATCAAGTGAGCGCCATCAGGTGTAACGAACTTGTGCTGCAAACGGCTTCGACTCCAGATCGGCCCAGAGCACCGAATCTGTCGTCCGGTTTCCAAATCGCCGATCAAGACCTGCGTCGAGAACTCCGCAGGACCCGTCTCTGGCGCTCGGCGGCTAGTGTCGACTATGAAGTGGTCCCGAACTCCTCCCTCAAGCACACATACGAAATGCCGATCGTCCGGTGTGACCATATAGTCGGATGTAAATATAGTTCCCGGCTTCGCGGGCGGCTTGGCGGTGCCCTGGCTATGTTCACTGGCAATTTGGACAGGATTGAAAGTGGCGAGCGGTGTTGCGGTGTTCATGTCCATCAAGCTTACATCCGTCCCGTCAACGCCAAGAAACCGTTGGCCCTCGAAGGGCAATTTCAGGCTCGTCGATAACGGCCGCTTACTGCCTGCGGTGAGAATGTGGCCTGTGATCTTCTTCTTCTCGCCGGTAGCGAGGTCGACAAAGAACCATCCATGGTCTGACCCACCCACGGCAAAGCGACTGTTGGGGCTAAACGACCAATGTTTAGCCCATTCAAAACCAACAAGTTCGCTTTTCTCGATCAACACGAGATGGTAGCTGTTTCCGTGTCGGTCGCCGACCTGCGCCCAGCGGCTGTCGGGACTGAATGTACACTCGCCGCCCTTAGGCAGTTCCATAAGAACTGCGTCGGTCTCGAGATCAATGATTCGCGTCTTAAAAAAGTTGCTCGTTGAAATCGCAGCGATCCGGTTATTGGGTGCTATAACTATTTCTTCGAT
>JADLDX010000911.1 GCA_020846515.1 Pirellulaceae bacterium | reverse complement strand
CTGCTGCGCAGCGGCAGAACTAACCCTCCCAGCGCAGCGCCCGGGAGGGTCGAAAAAACAGGCGCTACTGCAGCCTGTTTTTTCGGGGAGGGTGCGTGCGCTGCACAGACGAGTTCGCAGCGAAGTGCTTCATGCCTTGGTTAGCACGGGAGGCCCCCTCCCCGACTGAGCTGACGCCAGTCGACCCTCCCGCTGCTACGCAGCAGGAGGGTTAGTCGCGTAGGGTTAGTCGGGTAATGGCTGGCCTTTGGTCTCAGGGGCGGCCCAGATCAAGACCATGCCTACGACATAGATCACCGTCAGCGAACTACACGCGACAGCATAACCACCTTGAATGCCTGCATAGGTGGTGAAATTCTCGAAGAAGCCAAGTAAGCTGCTCATTTGCAAGGTACCGATGGCCGCCAGAATGCGTCCGAAGTTGAACGCAAAGCCTTGCCCGGTCGCTCGAACACGCGTTGGAAATAACTCTGGCAAATACAGCGGCAGCCAGCCATAAAACGATGCGGTGCAAATGCCTGCCAATAGAGCCGCGATCAAGAATGGCATGTCAAAACTGTTGTGAAATTGAAACAAGTAGAGCACTGAAACCATCGACAATAAACACAACCCGCAGTAGGTGATGCGTCTTCCCAAGAGCTCACCCAGCCAGGCGGCCAGCAATGTACCGATGATCGCCCCGACCGCAGTAGCGATCTGAGTCCACTGGGTGGCAAAGCGTTGCAGGTTATCTTGACTGGCTATCAAAACTTCCACGGTGGAACCGGTTTCCGCAGCCGCCTTTTTGAGGGCGGCATCCTTCAGACTGCCCGCCCAGGTGACTGCCCACTGAGTCGTCCCCCAAGTACCAAGCAACGCTACCGCGCTCAAGCAAGCTCCCAAGAACATGCGACCCAGCACCTTTTTGCGATTCAGTTGCACGTCTGAAGTGCTGCCTTCCTGCTTCAACGATCGATCAATGTATCGCCAAACCGGAAAGGTGAAGCCAATGGTCGCAATGATTAAGCCGAGGATCGTGCCGACGGCTCGCAGAAGGATAGTCGATTCGGTAGACCAGTCGTTCAAACGCCATGCCCATACGGCAATGATCAAGGCCGGGCCCAGGCATCCGATAAGCACGCCCAACAAGTCGAAGGTACGCCAACCTGTCGTGCGCCCACGTTGTTGCTCTTCTTCCCAACGATTTGACTCTGGCACGAACATGCGAAAAAAGAACGTCAACAGGGCTGGCAGCGTGCCAATCATCATCATCAAACGCCAGCCCTTGTTGGCAACTAGCGAATCGACCATCGACTGGTCCAACCCGATCGACAACAGCATATCTGCCAGGGACGCCAAGACGCTATTGAGGCCCATGCTGGTGAAGCCGACGATGAGATAACCGAAATTTGCGGCCGCTCCGATCAAACCCGCCATCAAAGCTCGTGATTTATTTGGCCAAACCTCCATAACTAGCGCTACTCCCAAGGCCCATTCACCACCCATGCCTAGCGAAGCGATGAATCGAAGGACACCCAGTTCAAAGGGAGTGCGGGCCAGTCCGCACAAGCCGGTCAGCAAGGCGTAGACCAAGACGCTCAAGCTCATAGCGCGCACGCGGCCGATACGATCGCCCAACCAACCGAATAACACGCCCCCAGCTGCCGCACCCACCAAGAACACGGCGATGATGATGCCGAAATAACGGCCCACTTCCGCCTCTGTCGGATTGGAGGCTGCTAGCAAGTCTTTGATGGCATCGCGCCCCACCATGGAAAACATGCCCATTTCGGCGCCATCAAACATCCATCCCAGCAGCGCGGCCGTTAGGGCCATCCAACGCCCCCAAGCATTGGTCGACAACGAATTGTCCGTATTAATGTTTTGTGTCACGATGGCTGGACCTTCTGAATCGTTCGCGGGTGGCCGGCCACTGGGTGCTCGGAGGCCAGTGGCAGCGGCTGCGCGAAGTAGGGGAGGCGGGATGTTATGGGCGAGTGCTTGGAGTCAAGTGCTCGGAAGCGACTGCGTTGTAGCGAGTGATTGGAGGTTGGGAAACCAGTGATTGGGCGCGTGGCCCTTATGGTACCAACACCAACTTGCCACGCAACGAGCTTTGTTTCTGAATCGTGTGAGCCTCCTGCAATCGATGCGCTTCCGCGGCGTCCTTGAGCGGCAGAATTCGATCGATAACCGCTTTTAACTGTCCGCGGTCCAACCAATGGTTGATGTCATTGGCGGCTTGGCGTTGCTCTTCTGGCGTCGCCTTAAACATCACCACGCCCAATAGACTGCAACCTTTGACGTAAAACGGCCCCACAGGAAAAGGTGGTCGAGCATCGCGACCAGCCATCAGCACCATGCGGCCGCGTTCGGCCATCACATCAACGGCCACATTGAAGTCGGGATCGCGCAGAGTTTCCCAAAAAACATGGACACCGTTGGGAGCCACTGACTTGATGCGCTGTGCTACATCTTCGCGCGCGTAGTTGATCACCACGTCAGCGCCCAATTGTTGGCATTGGTAAGCCTTTTCATCGGAGCCGGCGGTGGTGATCACGCGAGCTCCAATCGACTTGGCCATCTGCAGAACCATGGATCCGACACCACCCACGCCGCCGCGGACGAAGATCGTTTCACCTGGTTGCAAACGGGCCGATCGAAACAAGCCCAGGTGCGCCGTGATACCGACTAAGGCGGTGGCAGCGGCGTCAGTGTCAGCAACCTTATCGGGCGTAGGATTAAGCCAGTGAGCATCCACGGCGCACAATTCTGAAAACGTGCCCTGACGCCCCATAAGACCTTGGTTGCTGCACCATACACGTTGTCCGACGCTGACTTGTTTGACACCTTCCGCGACGGCAACCACCGTGCCAGCCAAATCGGACCCAATCACATACGGATCAGGCAGCGGCCAGTAATTGGCTCCATTTCGAATGTATGTGTCGATGGGGTTGACCGATACAGCGCCCATTTTCACCAGCGCTTGACCGGGCGCGACGATCGGATCAGGCAGATCGCCGTACTGAATCGTTTCCGGCGGTCCGGGTAATCGAATATAGGCAGCTTTCATAGCATCTTTCTTTACTGGCACTTCTCCACGGCGTCACAGCTTGCCTGGAGAGACCTTCAGGGCTCTGCACGGTTTGCTTGTGTCCCGAGAAGGAAATTCTCACAGGAATAATTGGAAGCGTGACCGAAGTTGTCCGGCTGCTCTCGAAACTGGAAGCATCACGTGACTTATTCATGATGTCTTGCTGATCCGAATGCTATGTGGGGAGCGGCTGCGAAAGCCGAACTGAAATGACGACTGCCACGCTAATGACGTCCGACACTCTGTCCAGTGCAACCGCCACACAATTGACTTTTCCTTGGGCCATGCCCACCGTCGACCACGAAGGCCCGGACGGAAGCACAATTGTAGCCGAACGAACGCTAGCACCGGCCAGCCAATCAGAATTTCCCGCCGGGGCTGTAGTGACTACGACTTCTCCAGCCTCCCAAGATATTGCCCCGTCTCTCCAGGCCGCGCTAGAGGGTGATCGTATCGGACGCCCATTTCAAATGGGTTCCGTAATGTTTCGCATACTGAAAAGCTACGGCATTACCGACGAAGAAATCTCCGCCGGCGTCGCGGCATACAACGCGCGTCGAAAAAGGGGTCAGGTCTAATTTCCGCAGTCAGTTCCGCATCCAAATCTCCTTAGATTTGCTGCCAGCAATTTCGCGTCGAGTTGGGGAAGCGCCGTGGAGGCGAATAAACGAATCCCCCCATGGCACCCAACGCTGTGAAGCATTTATGCTCGTGAAACCCGGCATTTGTAGCGGTTGGGCGCAAGCCCTCCGGTTCCTATCACTACCGGGATATACCGGACGGCTTGCGCCGTTCCGCTTCTAAAATGCTTCACAGCGTTGCATGGCACCTATGCCAACGGCGTTGCATTCCACAGACCGGGGTTCGCGGCAGAGCCGCGTCCTTGGGTACCGGCGTCCCACACCGCACTTTCGTCCCAACCGGGTTGGACCATCGGTCGGTGGGCATGGTCGAATGCGCATGCTTGGTACGCGGGTAGCGCGAGATTTTAAAACTCAGTTTGGGTATTCATCGCCGGTGGCATCACGAACCCGGGGTACGCGGCGCCGGCCGCGTGTTTGCTCTTCCGGCCCTGGTGGCAATCCTGGTAAGATAAATAGGAGTCAAAAACACGCAGGGAGGAGCCAGGCAAGTGGTACGTGAATCGATCGTTCAACCGGAACCTCAAGATGAACCAGAACAGGAAGTCGTTCTGCGTCCCAAGCGGATCGCGGAGATGGTCGGTCAACGCGAAGTGGTCGAGGTGCTGCATATTGCTATCGATGCCGCGCGGAAACGCGGGGATCCCCTAGGTCATATACTGTTCGACGGTCCGCCGGGACTTGGCAAGACGACGTTTGCCACATGCATCCCACGGGAGATGGGCGTCAGTGTCCAGATGGCCAGCGGGCCTGGGCTCAAGGCACCCAAGGACATCGTGCCCTATCTGACGAATTTGGAAAATGGCTCCGTACTCTTCATCGATGAAATCCATCGTATGCCTAAAGCGGTCGAAGAGTATCTCTATACCGCCATGGAAGATTTTCGCATCGATATTGTGCTCGGCGAAGGTGTTAATGCTCGCACACTGAATCTGCAACTACGTCCCTTTACGCTCATCGGCGCAACGACTCGAGCCGGTATGCTCAGCGGCCCACTGCGCGATCGATTCCAAATTCGCGAGCACTTGGGCTTTTATTCAGTGGCCGAATTGACGGAGATTCTCAATCGGAACGCTAACAAGCTGAACGTCCAGTTGGATGCCAACGCAGCCCTGGAGATATCCAAACGCAGCCGGGGCACGCCGCGCGTCGCGAACAATCGATTGCTGTGGGTTCGCGACTATGCGTTGAGCAAGTCGGATGGACAGGTCACCTTGGAAACGGCACAAGCCGCCTTGAAAATGACTGGCATCGATGTGCTGGGCCTGGATCGCCAGGACCGGCGTTATATCGAGACACTCATCCGTGTCTTCAGCGGTGGTCCGGCTGGTATCGAAGCCATCGCACACACCATGAACGTCTCATCCGATACATTGGTGGACGAAGTTGAGCCGTATTTGCTTCGATCGGAACTGATCATTCGCACCTCGCGAGGTCGCTGTGCGACCCCCAAAGGCTTTGAACACGTAAACCTCAAGCCACCGAAGGATCGAGGGCAAGACATTCCCCTGTTCCCCACTGAATAGAAATGGCCCATTGTTATGAACCACGAACCTGACAGCCAACCTGAATTTGATCGTCGTCGTTTGATCTCTGCCGGCTTAGGAGCCATGGCCATGACCGGTGCGCTGGGTGTTATCGATGGCTCCACCAGCCAGATTCAAGCCGCACAGGCCGACAAGAGCTCGCCTACGCCAATCAAAGGCCGAATCCGTCAATCGGTCATGGGCTGGTGCTTCAAGCCGATGTCTGGTGCCGAGTTGGCCAAAGCCGGCAAGCGACTAGGACTAGTGGGTATCGAGGGCATCGATGTCGCCGACTACCCCGCAGCCAAGGCGGCTGGCCTGGAGATCTCTTTGGTCAGCAGCCATGGTTTCGTGAAAGGGCCCGTCGATACTCAGCATCATGCCGAGGTGGAAAGCAAACTGCGCGAGTCGATCGACGTGGCGGTAAAGTTCAACTCACCCAGCGTGATTACCTTCACCGGCATGCGTGTGCCCAACCTTCGCGACGAAGCGGCTCGACAGAATTGCCTCGACTGCTGGAAACGCGTCATTGGTTATGCGGAGCAGCACAACGTGACCTTGTGCCTGGAACATCTAAACAGCCGTGATGATTCGCACCCCATGAAAGGCCATCCTGGTTACTGGGGTGACGATGTGGATCTCTGTATCGATCTGGTCAAGGCCATGGACTCTCCCAGATTCAAACTGCTGTTCGATATCTACCACGTCCAAATCATGAATGGCGACGTCATTCGTCGCATTCGACAGTACCATCCGTATATTGGCCACTACCATACTGCTGGCAATCCTGGGCGTGGCGAACTGGATGAAAACCAAGAGATCAACTACCCACCCATCATGCGCGCCATTCTTGAAACAGGCTACACAGGCTTTGTAGCCCAAGAGTTTATCCCAACATGGAAGGATCACCTGGCCGCACTTGACCAGGCAATCAGGCTATGCGACGTGTAGCCACCGTCGCCAGACGGTGGTCTTCGTAGCCACCCGTCGCCAGACGGTGGATTGAGCCCAAAACAAGATCCACCGCTTGGCAGCTTGGCAGCGGTGGCTACGCGTACTGCGTTTAGAACAAGCGATTGAAACCGTTCAGCGCCGCGACGCGGTATGCTTCAGCCATGGTGGGGTAATTGAAGGTCGTGTTGATGAAGTATTCCAGCGTATTATGTGGCGCGGGTTGCTTCATGATCGCCTGACCAATGTGCACGATCTCAGAAGCGTTGGGACCAAAGCAATGCACGCCCAGTATTTCCAAGGTCTCACGATGAAACAGCAGCTTGAGCATACCGATAGCGCGACCTGTGATTTGAGCACGTGCGAGGCTCTTGAACTGCGAGTGCCCCACTTCATATGGAATTTTGGCAGCCGTAAGTTCGCGTTCCGTCTTGCCAATGCTGCTGATCTCTGGGCTGGTATAAATGCCGGCGGGACAGTCATCCAGTTTCAGACATGAGTCGGCGGCGCAGTCGGTCAGGTGCTGAGCCGCAGCGCGACCTTGCATGTAAGCCGCACTGGCCAGAGAAGGAAAACCGATAACGTCGCCTACAGCGTAAATGTTTTCGCACTGCGTCTGAAAGAACTCGTTAACACGCAGGTGGCCTCGCGACGAGGCTACGACGCCAATATTCTCCAAGCCCAAATCTTCGGTATTTCCCGAACGTCCGTTGGCCCAAAGCAGGACATCTGTCTTTAGCTGCTTGCCGCTTTCCAGGTAGAGCACCACACCGTCATCAAGACCTTCAATCTTTTCAAACGCTTCGTTGTGACGAATGAGAATTCCCTGATCGCGCATGTGATACGAAAGCGCATCGATGATCTCGTCGTCCAAAAACTCGAGCAGCTTTTCTCGAGTATTGACCAGATTGACTTTAATGCCGAGGTTGCGAAACATCGAAGCATATTCGCAGCCGATAACGCCCGCTCCGTAGATGGCAATCGTCTGCGGCTTGCTTCGCAAGTCCAAGATTGTGTCGCTGTCGAAAATATGCGGGTGACTGAAATCGACATTGGGTGGGCGAAACGGGCGAGATCCGGTAGCGATAACAATATGCTCGGCAGTCAGTTTGCGATCACCATCAATCTCGATGGTATGTGTGTCGATGAAGCGAGCTTGCCCGTGAATAACCGGCACATTGTTGCGGTCATAGAAGGTTTGCCGCATTGACTCTTGTTTGGAGATGATCGATCGACTGCTGGCTCGCAATTGTTCCAGAGTTGGGTTAATGCGCACACCGATTTCTTTGACAATCGGGTTGTTCAGCGCTTCCATAATGGAGTAAATGGAAAATCGCAATGACTTGCTGGGAATCGTCCCCCAGTGCGTACAGCCACCACCTATGCGCGAATAACGTTCGATAACAGCAACTCGTTTACCGCCCTTGGCTGCCTGCATAGCAGCCCCTTCGCCACCGGGGCCAGTCCCGATGACGATTACGTCAAACTTCGAATCTTCCATGTCTATCTCAGGCGTTATTATTCAGGAAAGTGATCAATGGATGTAATCCTACGATGGATGTCGCAATTCCGCCTGTTGGGGCAACCGTTCAAAGAACGGTTGCCGATGTTCGCTTAAGTATAGTGTCCGGTCGACGCAGTGTACTCCCCTGAGGCTGGACATGTCTCAGGCCTGGCATTTCCCAAACCTGATGTGCCACACGCCTGGCGTCCACGTCTTCGAAAAGCTGCATTCAAAGAAGCTTAGCAGGTCGGGCTGCGCTGGACATTACTTTACGCCGGTAGAGCCGAGCTGCTCTTGCGTTGATTCCATTGATACAGTTGTTTGGCGGCAATGGCGATGGCAGATTCATCGACACTGTTGAGTTCGCCGAGCATCGGCAGCAGTGGACCGGTTTTGGCGATCCCAGCCAATTCAACAGCCCGATGCAATACGCGAATGGGCTGGATGTTATTGCGGAGGTCTTCCAGCGGCAAGAACTGCTCACGTAACGTGTCGGCCTGGGCATATTGCCCCGCCTTAACTGCATTGAGCAGTTCGGTGGAACGTCCCGGCGCAACACAAACGCAGCCGCTAGTAAAGCTACCGACACCGAAGTCGCGCATGTGAATGATGGCCGGTTGTTCGCCAATACCGCTGACGACGATCTCGCCTGGAACCTGTTGCAGGACTTCAGTCAAGTAATCGTCTTGGGACGGGTTGTCGCGCACGACCGCATATTTGACCCAGCTGATCAGCCCGTCTTTATGCAGCTTGCCAACAGTAGCTGGATCCAACCAGCGATCGTGTTTGAGGTACAGGACGATAGGTCGACCATACTTTTCGGCAAACAATCGCACGCCTCGAGCAATCCCGGTGGCATCCGCGATCTCGCGTTGCGGCAGAATCATCACCGTGGGAAAGTCGAAGTCAGCCAAGACATCCGCTTGATCCATCATGGTGCCAAAGGCCGGACCCACCGATGGAATAACCAGAGTATCGGCGGCTGATACCTCAACCAACGTTTCCAGCAGCGATGCATATTCGCTCGGACGCACGTGGTACAGAATCGCGTTACCGCCGTACAGCAACGTGGAGACCCCATCGGCTTCCAGATACTGAACCAGTCGTCGATTCTCTTCGCGATCAATCGTTAAATCGGGCTTGCGCGCTAAAGGTGGGACGGAGATGACGCTCTCGGCCAAGCGGGCAGCGGTTATCGGTTGGGTATCCATAGCAACACTCTGACGGCACTTAGGTGATGGATGGTGATCGATGATTATCGCCGTGGCAGACGCCGGCAACGTAGGGTGAAAGATAGCACAACAGGCCGGCTTATACGACAGGGCTACCCGACGTGGCGTTTTTGATTCAGTGCCAGCACAATTCCACTAAAAAGACAGGCGATACCAAAGCCCGCTACAGAATCGCTAGGGAAATGCGCACCACTGTAAAGGCGTTGATAGGTCGCCAAAATCGCCAGGCTAAAGAAGACGACGCTGGCTTTGGGGTAGACCCAACTCAAACCGATGGCCAGGCCCCACGCGGTGGCGGTATGCCCCGATGGAAAACTGCGCTGGCTTGCATCCCAAAAATCTCCGCTTCCCAGAAACTCCCAACCCGAAATCGGCTCCGTGGAGTTGGCTTGGGCGCCATGTGCCTGGGCGTCGTACGTGTAGGGACGAGCGCGTGTGAAGGCTGTCTTGAGCAGGTTAGCCGCGATGCCGCTGGAGGCCGTCGTGGCCACAGCCAGCCAAATTCCATCGCGAGGCGGCTTGGAGGCCAGCAACAATGCCAGCAGTATGGCCACTACGCCGCTCCCATGAGCAAACGCCTCACTCAACTCGATCGCCTTCCGCAAATCGCCCGGCACATCACCCATGCGAATGCTCTGCGATAGCCAATGATCAAAGCCCATCGTAGGTACCGAGACCACGAGGCTCAGACAACCGGCAATCACAAGCCCATAGGCCCAACGCATACGCCACTTGCGTGCGTCGCGCGAATCATCAATACCCATACCGGCCGATGGTAGGTTCATGGGCAATGCCATCCGTGAATAAAGAGAGCCTCGTGGAAGCGGGAGCACATTTCGTCATCGGGCCTCAATTGACAAACATATCCAAGAGGCCAATTTCCGGCTAGGACAGTAGCATATTTTGAGCCAGAGTGTGGCGATTCAACTACCACCGATAGGTTGTGG
>JADLDX010000910.1 GCA_020846515.1 Pirellulaceae bacterium | reverse complement strand
GCACAGCCACGATCCTTCCGTCTGCTTCTACGCGCCACACGGCTGGCTGACCCGCGGATTGGATGATGGACGATGCAGGTATTTCGAACAGCTTGTCAGCTGTGCCGTTTTCCAGTGAGACGGAAACCGTCATGCCTAACTTGACGGCTGGGGGCGGGTTGAGCAACGTGAAGCGGGCGCGATAGGTACGCGTGATCGGATCAGCCGTCGGCGCGATCTCGCGCAGTCGAACAGCGCATGGAACACCTGGCAGGGACCAGAACCGCGCGGTCGTCTCCCCGGTCGACTTCTCTGGCCAGCGGTTTTCTGGAATATCCACGACCGCTTCCAACTCCTGGGTCTGCGCGATGGAGCAAATGGCTGAGCCCATTGGGACCACCTGGCCAGCTTCGGCCGAGATCGCCACCACAATGCCCGCTTGGTCAGCCACCAGGTGGCAATAAGTCAATTGATTATTGGCCAGTTCCAGCTGCTTTGCAGCGCTCTCCTGTTTACCGAGTGCCATGTCGCGATCGGACAGTACGATTTCGTATTCGCTCGCGCTCACGGCATTGGTGCGTCTCAACTCCATCAGACGTTTCTCTTCAGCCACGAAACGTAGCACTGATGCCTTGGCCACTTGCAGATTGGCTTCAGCCGTCTTTTGCTGTAGGTGATAATCTTCAGGATCGAGCTCAAAGAGCAATTGCCCAGCGGCGACTTGGTCACCCACTTCCACGTGCCGACTGAGAATCTTGCCGCTTACGCGAAAGGCGATGTCTGTTTGATAACGAGCTCGGACATTGCCGGTCAGCTCGGCGCTGGTCGATGGTCCGGCAGCGCGAACCTGATAAACTCGCACTGGAATCGGTTGGTCGCGAGATCGTACTCGGCCAATCACGTCCTGTTCAACGTCGGCATGTTTGTTGGCACCAGGTTGTGTTGCAGGATGCATCGTTGAGTCATGATCAAGCAACCCATTGGACGTTGGCTGGTTGACTGTATTCGTGGCCACCCACCAGGCGGTAGCGGCGACGCCTGTCAGCGCGACAATCCCCAGCCCTCCCAGGGCGAGTCGGCGCGTTATGCGTGAGTTTCTCACAGGGCCTCCTTCGGTTTTGTCTACCGCGTCACAGAATGACATTGCGTCAAATTTTGGGTGTAAAAAAATCCGTTGAACAACGGAGGTGAGTAACTTTTCGTCATCGTTGTCGCTCATGTCAGAGCGTCACGACGGCTGGTTTGGAATTTTTCGAATTGAAACGAAGTGGTTACCGAACGGCACGTCAATGCGTAACCGAATTGGCCAAATAATCGGCGAATTGGGCTCGTAAACGGTTCGATTCGGCACTCATCAGTTGCTCGTGTGCTTGGAAATCCATGATGGGTTGCCAGGCGAAACCGTTAAGCAATGTGTAACAGTGATGTCGTATGGTGGAAACTGGATTGGTGATGCCCAGCACAGCCAGAGAGGGACTGGAGGCCGATAGAACTTGACTACCATAGGTAATGGACCAGAAACCGAAGATCAATTCTTCGGCTGAGAGTCCTTGAGGCAATACGAGATCTCTACGGGCCACAGCGTCCCGAGCCAATCCGGCCACAATGCCCATGCACCGACCTTCGCATTGCTGGATCAGTTGCTGGCGTTCTGGGGACGCTTTGTCCCAGATGGTTGAATTTCGAATCCACGCTTCGATCGCGAAATGCTCTTTCGCACTAGCGAAAAGCTCGCTGGCTGCTCCGATGTTTACCAACCGAACTCGGGGGCAACTAGAGCTGGTCGACGCGGACTCCATCATCTGAAATCGCAACTCCAGCGACTCGACGGCCAGTGCCAGAACAATGTCTTCTTTATTGGGAAAGTGGTTGTAGAGCGTGCCTTTGGCGTATTCCATTTCCGACGCCAAACGCTCCATGCTTAACCCTTGATAGCCTTCACGCAGGAGGATCGGCCGCGCAAGCTTCAAAATCTGCGCTTCGCGGTCTTTTAGCTCTCGTTGTTTTCGTGTCAAAGTTGCCATGCTGTCAATTGTTGACGCTGCGTCATGATTTGTCAACGGCAATCGATTTGCGCCGTCTTAGCTGTTTTCCAGTTTTTTGAGTGCAGCGACGCCTTTCCAGTCGATCAAGTCCAGACCTGGTTTTTCGTTTTGGTAGCGTCGGTAAAGCGAGGCTCCATCGCCATCGACAAGTAGATCGACTTCCAGGCCGTGGTCGCGCAGGAGTTGTTCGTTGTGCGTCGGATTAGGGCTGTTGCCGATGACAACGCGTGGGAACCCGCGTTCCATCAGCAGATGCGCGCAAATGGCGCACGGGGTCAGGGTGGTGAACATCGTGGTAGCGCTGAAGTCGATGGAACCGGCATCGCGCATGGCGGCGGTTTCACCGTGGTTGTAGGGATCGTTGTCTTGTACCAACCTGTTGTGGCCTTTGCCGACCACGCGCTGGGTGGCGTTTTCGATGATCACGCCGCCAATTGGGCAGCCACCTTCGTCATAGCTCTTCTGAGCCAGATGCACGGCGATGCGCATAAAATCGGCATCGCCAAGCTGCAACCAAAAAGCTGGATCTACGAGCGTCGGCAGGCTGGATGTCGGCAAATGGGCCAAGACGCGCAGCAAGTTATCATCGACAGGCGTTTGATCAGTAAAGAACCGGGCGGTCATGCTTACTCAATCGATTGAAAGGCATCGTTCTTTTTAGTGACTCATCGCGGTCCGCCTACCACAATCAGTGCACAGGTGAACTCCGCGAACGCTGATCGTTATTATCAGCGAACGCTCATCACGCAAGTCGGGTAATCGTGGGCGCGGAGCACCCCAGTTCGTCGGGGATGACCACATGCGGAGTAGAAATCTGCCTCGAATTGACCAGCATTTTTGTACCACTTCGTGACCAGACCGGCTCGGATATCCTCAGATCCGCGACCAGTGTGTCGGGCATCACACCCAAGTGGACGGCTTAGTTGGTCAGCAAATGCTTCACAAAGAAATTGTGCATCCGGCGTACACCGTAGGCTCCACCATTGCCATGGCCTGCATTGGGTACAACCAGCAAATCGAAATCCTTGTCAGCTCGAATGAGCGCGTCGGCCAACCGCATGGTCGACTCTGGTGGTACGTTTGTGTCCATCTCGCCAACGATCAGCAGCAACTTGCCTTCTAAGCGATGAGCATTGTCTATGTTGGAACATTCGCTGTAGTGTGGTCCAACGGGATAACCCATCCACTGCTCATTCCAAGATGCCTTATCCATGCGGTTGTCGTGACAGCCACAGGCGGCTACGGCGACCTTGTAAAACTCCGGATGAAACAACACGGCGGCAGCAGCATTTTGACCACCAGCAGAGGTGCCATAGATGCCGACGCGCGTCAGGTCCATTTCTGGATACTTGGCTCCAGCGGCTTGCATCCACAGGATGCGATCTTTAAAACCGCCGTCCTTGAGATTGTGCCAACAGACATCATGAAATGCTTTCGAGCGATGGGCTGTACCCATGCCGTCGATCTTGACAACGATAAAGCCCAAGCTGGTTAGGGCATCGTAGCGTTGACTTGGGCTGAACGATTTAGGCACAAAGGCGCCGTGCGGTCCTGCGTAAATGTCTTCAATCACCGGGTAGCGTTTGCCGGGTTCGAAGTTTTTCGGTCGGCAGATGCAGCCCCAAATGTCTGTTTGGCTGTCACGTCCCTTGGCCACAAATACTTCGGGAGCTGACCATCCACTCTCTTGCAATGCTTGCGTGTCCGCTTTCTCCAAGAGACATACGAGACGGCCATCTTGGACCCTACGCAGCTCAGTCGTAGGTGCAGCATCGACGCGCGAATAGCTGTCGATGGCGAATCGTCGGTCGGGTGAGTATTGCAGCGTGTGGTTGCCGTTGCCTTCGGTTAACCAGACCAGTCCTGTGCCATCGAAATTGACGCGACCATAATGAATGAAATAGGGATCCTGCTCGAAGCAACCGCTAGCTCGAAACCAGACTTGACGTTGCTCTTCATCGATGCGCTCGATGCCACGTACGATCCAACTCCCGGACGTAATCGCATGTTTGGCTTGGCCCGACTGTGTGTCTACCAGCACCAGATGACGATGACCACTTTGTTCGGTCACGTGTATTAGTTCAGGAGTCTCCTTCAGCCAATGGATCGGGGCAAGATCATTATTTTCAGTATGCGCAGTCCAGATAAAGGTCTCTGATTTTTCATCGATCAGATGACGCACTTGTCCATCAACGACGTTAACTTCGATCACGCGAAAGCGTTGATGTCCACGGTCGGTTTGTTCATAGGTAAAGCTTTGGGAGTCGCTGTTCCAGCGAATCCGAGGCGTCGCCCATTCGTGTTCGAATCTGTCGACAGTCGGTTTGATATGTTTCCACGACACGGAGGTAGGGGTGGACGATGCATCAGCAGTCTCCAAGCGGAAAAGGTTGGGTTCATATTTGGAGAACTTGTCACCTGGCAGTGCATAGGGGCGAGACTCTAGCACCGCGCGGCCTCCACCAGGTGGCGATGATCTGACTAAGTGAACCTCCAGTTGATCACCGGCTTCTTTGCGGAGGGCGACCAAGGTTCGCGAGTCAGGCGACCAGGATAAACGCTCGTAGGCCAGCCCTTCACTGCCATCGCGGCTGAGCGTTAACTGCTCCTCGGAGTCAGTCGCTCGCACCACGACATTGTGCTCTTTGATCGTCGCCACCCAACGGCCATCGGGTGATTTGTTCGATGTATTGGCGGCATCGCCGTTATTGCGATTTCCGTTTCGCCTACGCGGACTGCGCGCGGCTTGGAGCTTCTGTCCGTCCAGCGTAATCTCAGTGGGCGTATCGTTGGCGATCACTTCGCCCAACGTCTCGCCTTGGTCGGTCACCACTAACCAGCGATGGCCACCAAAGGTATGCTGGTGCCGTAGCGCACCCGGCTCAATCTTGCCATACGATTGTCTGCCGCCATCGCCATTGAGCCAGAAAATCTCAACGGTCCTCTGCATGCGATTGTTAAACGTGAGTTCCGTCTCTGCACCTGTGCGGGCTGGAATCGCACCATCATCAATGGCGGCTGCTTTGTCGGTGGCCGCTTGTTCGGTGGCTGGCAACTGGTCGGCTGGGGTGAGTTTTTGGGACGCAGGGTCCCACTTCCAGCGCTTGCCCGCTCCCATCAATACCAGAGCCGGTGAGTTTTCAACAAACGCCAACTCGTCGATTGGCAAACGCTCTGCTGTCGCACCATTGCCAATCGTCTGGGCGACCAACGCATGGTCGAAGGCCGGCTGACGTGAGCCTGCTACGGCATCGACAACAATGAACTCGCGCTGGTTATTGTCCAGATCGTTACGATACCAGAACCGGTTTCCATCGGCTGACCAGTGTGGAATGACTCGGTCGCGGAATACTTTTCGCGAACCACGCTC
>JADLDX010000909.1 GCA_020846515.1 Pirellulaceae bacterium | reverse complement strand
GAGATCCATAAGGTATTGATGCTCGAGTTCTATCCCCATCGCGCTGCCAACATGGTGCTCAACGTCACCATAGAACCTGTGAAGGGTAGCTCGATCAAGTTTGACACAAACTACGAAGGTGACCCGGCGTTGGTGGTTGAGTATCTCAATCGGCATTGCGACTATCTGGTGCGCAATCCTCAAGGTTTCACCCGTAACGTCAATTGAACTAA
The DNA here is from genome assembly GCA_020846515.1 of Pirellulaceae bacterium. Taxonomy (GTDB): domain Bacteria; phylum Planctomycetota; class Planctomycetia; order Pirellulales; family Pirellulaceae; genus Aureliella. The sequence continues at coordinate 6,924 of JADLDX010000909.1, read as the reverse complement.
ATCCAGCTGTCCAGAATAAAGGCATATGCCCATGCTGCCCAACGACGAACGGTTTCGCGCATGCCCGGAACTTCCCCAATACGGGAACCTGATCGCCAGTTGCGTGGCCAACTTGCCGCGTCTCACCAATCTATGGGCCAAGGCGGGTATAACTCTGCTTCTATTTGTAGGTATCTTCGTCATCATGGTGCTACTAGGAATGATGGCGAACCGTTCGCTTGCCCCAGGACGACCGGTCAACACGACAGTAGTAAATGCCTTTGCATTCACGACTGCTATCGCTGCCTGCTTCGCCCTACAATTCGGCAAACCCGCGAGGAAATCCGATGCGATTTTTGTCTTCGAGGGTGGCATTCATTTGAACGAGAACGTGCTGTATACGGTTCCCGGCGGAAGTCATCGCATGTCCGTCTGTTCAGCTATGCGACAGGTGTCGTTACCATGGCGGGTACTGACCAATTTCCAGATCCAGAAGACGCAGCGCCACGGTCAGACGCACTTGCAAGCGTCCTTCCGCATCCCCGACGGACGCACGATGGAAGTAGCGTCTTACTCCGGCGAGGAGGCGGTACTGGCCATTCAGAAACTACATCAACAACTCGGCAGCAAGTAGGCTCGTCGGAGCCATTGGTTCCAGTCACATCGCTGACCGAGTCATTCCGGCAAAGGCCATTCAAACCTGGTTCGAGACTAATGAGTAGCCAAGCCCAGGTACTTAAGGCGTAATGACTGGCCTAACCGCAGTCCAATCACACGCTGCGACTTTCAACGGACGGAGTTCGTAGATTTCAAAGACTTATGCGATTCCTCTAGCGTATCGGCCAACGCAGTTTTCAAGCCTGTATCGTCGATCTTATCCAAAGCGGCTTGCAGTACCGAGTGAGTCGTGTCGGGCTTGAAGACGGTGTGAGTCATGTCTTTCTCGGATGGCTCGCCAAGACCGTACATCCCAATCAAACGACCATGCTCGTTGAAAGTAAAACCGCATGGAGCGGGACGTGCGGGGCAGAGCACTTCAAACATTCCAGCGCCGTTGATGTTGTCGCCATAGATATGTCCATCGGTTTTCGGCACGATCTGGGATTGCCAGTAGATTGGCGAGCGAAATCCGTGAAGGGGTGGAACGTGTCGCTCGCGTCTAAAGCTGCCTGACAGCACTCGCTGATTGACGATCGGTGCGTCTTTGATGGCGGCTAGCCCGACGGGCTTCAAGCCTTGAACTCCGCGAATGTGGTAGATCGCCGTGCCAACGTCATACGCTTCCAGAAGTTCCGTCACTGACTTCGGATAGATAATCGCGACGCCCGCGAGTGGTACGTCGGGGAAGTCGCCATCGCCCAAAGTAGCACCCGTCGACGCCGCCGACTTTGGTTGTTTCTCACTGCGTCCTAGCAGTTTCACAGGTCCATTGAGGAGAACATCCATCGGCACTTGTTTCTGATTTCCAGATGCGTCGCGGACGATCGCGACGCAGGCATAACCTTTCTCGATGTATTCAGCGATACTCTCCGGGCCAAACAGTAGAGCTTGATCTTCGTGGACTGCAACGACCGCAGTTGTCATCGGGTAAGCTCCACCGTGCTGGCTGCCGATATTGTCGGGGCCGGGATTGATGAAGCAGTCGATGCGCACAAGCGAGTTTTCGGCGATACCCGTGAATTGCGGAGTTAACCAATTTTTCGCCTTGGAAACAAAGTCACGCAATCTCGTTTCCGTTATCAGTCCCGTGCGAATGCCCACCAGTTGCCGATCTTTCATTAGCACAAAATGCATGGCTGGAGGAGCGATGATCTTGTGCCAGGTGGTTATAGGCAACTCGATCAACTGCGCCGAAGCCGCTTCAGCTACTTTCTTCGCAACCGGCAACATCTGCTCTTTGGTCTCTGGTTCATCGCTAAACATCACCAGCGCCGTTCCGGACTCAGGAAGCAGTTTGAGGAAGTCGTTCCATTCTGGCGGTTCGGTCTTGCTTGACTCAACCTCGCGTGCGGCATTCTTCCGCTGAGAAGAATCAGGGGCTTTTGGAACATCCGACCGAACTTCTTCCGCCCCGCCCAGTTGCTCCATCACGCTCGAATAGCTCGATTGCAACTGCGTAATCTCTTGGTCGGACAGTATTTCGCTGATGAGCCAACGGCCATCGATTCGACGCAGCTTGGTAACCCTCGGCGCAGACAGTGGAGAAGTCGAAGCGACATTGCCAGAGCTAGTAATAGTTGCGGTCGCTTCATCTCCGTTGACCGCGATGTCTGCCTTGGGTTGCGCCTGATTGGCTTTCTGGGACTTGGCTACGCCGGCGTCTGTCTCGCGAGGGTTCAATAACGCACTGGCCAACGGTAGAAACTCTTTGGGCGATTTCAATACGCCTGCCGCTAGACGAAGCAACTGACGATCAACTTGGACCGAAGAGATCGCACTGCTCGAAGTACTACCAAACGTCAGCGTCGCCAGTAGTTCAAACGCCTTATCCGCACTCTCTGGAGGCGTCGGCAACATCTGCTCTTTTAACAGCGTTTCGACCAGGATGTGGAAAGCTGGTGAAATGTCCGAGACAACTGGAACTCCACTGCTTTCACCGATCACTCCACCCGTTTGCAAAGCGATTTGAGACATCGCCGACATCATGGATAGATTCTGCAGCAGCATGCCGCTCAGTTCCAACAGTGCTTCGTCGGTATAACATTCAGCCGGAAAACCGCCCGGATAAGCGAGCGAGTGACGGTGGAGGTAGTCTAGTGTTGCTTGCGGTGTTGAGAGATCGACATCGATAGGCTTGATACCTGGGACAGTAGGAGTTGGGCGATAACACTTGATCACAACTACTTTTGAACCGGGAATAAACGATGTTGGACGGAAGCCGTTCGTTTGGCTCTCCTCCTGCTCGGCGAAACAAAGCGAAAGCGTCGAACCATTGCATGCAATGATTCCAGGCATTTCACGATGTTCACCGTTGGGGTCTATGACAATATCCACCGGCAGTGGTTGGTCCGCACTCTCAATTGAACGATAACTAACGTTCAGCCCCGTCAGCAGCATCGGCCCATATAGATCCTGCAGGCCAACTCTGAATCGCATCTCATTGCCTGTGATCAGAACTTCGAAAGGTTCGGAGAAATCGCTGAGGCTATTCTTGCCCGCCGATAGCATCGACTCCGCTACCCAATGTCCCTGGATCCTTTCCATAATGATCGTCTCGGGGCGTTTGCCTGGGTCGTAGGGGACACTAGTAGGTGCCGGCGCCATCGACGGTGGTAAAGAGGCTGAGCCTCCAGGCGTGAATGATGAGATGTTTGTAGCGGATTGAGCCGTAGTTGCGATCGCGCCCCTCGATTCACTGTTGGTACCCTCAAGCGTTCGTTCTTTGCCAGCGAGGAGGTCCCATTTCAGGTTTGGATTCAGCAAATCTTCGACGCGCCGTTCGATGACTTTGTCAGCCAATTTGTCGCGCATGTCGATCGATTGCTGCATGCTCTTCAAGCGCCCAGCAAGGTCGGCTAACTCGGCTCGCTGCAGTGCCTGGCGAGCTTCGAAGGATTTGCGAACTGCGGCTTGTAGGTCATTGCGTTCTGTTCCACTTGGTGATTTGGACTGCTTGAGTTTATCTGCCAGCTCGTGGGTTTGTTGTTCGAGTTCGCTGTAGCGTTGCTTGAGTGACTCAAGTGATTCGCCGCGTTCGACACCTAACGAAAACGTAAATGTTTGGGTTGGTGGAGCAGATACTTGTGAATTGGGCGTAGGTGTAAGATTTATTGGGGTCGGCATGGATGCAGGCGGAGCATACGGTGAGGGAACACTCTGTGTATTGCTCGCGGAACTCTCACCATCCAGGGCAAGAAGCGTTTCTTCCCAGTGCCGCGATTCCCATTCATCGCCAACTTTCCAGATAACGGAATTCGTGCGTTCATCGACGGCGAATCCCTCCATGTTCTCATTGTCGATATTCGCCCCAGTCAACTCTCGCAGGATCTTGACCACATCAGCAACTTTTGCGTGCTTGAAGGTGAATTTGCGAAAGGGGCCAGTCGGTTTGGACTTTGCCGGAAGAGGTTGGGATTTTGCCGGAACAGGTGCTTGCGCTGAAGATCCTTGGACGACTGGGGTTGGCGGCATGATTGGGCTTGTCGTTTCAATGTCCAGCAAGGCCAAGGACTCTCGAAGTTCGCGGGCACTGGTTTCGTTGGCGAGAAACACGATCGAATTTGTGCGTTCGTCGATGGTCGCGACATTTTCAACACCATGAAGTTGCTTGAAAAGCTTCAGTACGTCGGCGGCCTTTGCGTGCTTAAGTTGATAGTTTTGCAACTTAAGCTCCGAGTCATCCGACGATTCTTCTGACTGGGATGGAGCTTGCGTTGTGGGAGATGCCGGTCTTGGTCCTTCCAGTTGTGCTTTAAGACTCGAGGCCGAGCACAACAGGCAGACAAAGAGCAACGATCTGATAGCTGCCGCATGACTGCGATAATGAGAAGACATGGGTTCAACTCCATTTGAATAGTGTTTGGTGAGGTGTTACTTGATCTTAAGCCCGAAGGGCTGGCATAAACTCTGCCGGGGTCGCAGGCCTCGGTGAAGGTTGGCTATGAAGCGCGAAGGCCTGAAAGGCCGACACACCGGCGTCGAATGCGCATGGTCAGTTGGTAGCTGGTGCAAGAGTGTCAGCCCTCCGGGCTTTGGGTTGTTCCTTGGATCTATAACCGGTGGTTGACACCGGTCAACACCACCGGCAAAGGCTGTGTCAGCCCTTCTGGCTTAAGACACAACTCAATTCGTGCTTGGTTCGATATCCCATGTCGTTTTAGCTTTATTTTCTATTGACTCGACATCACTTCGAAGCCTATTTAGCTCATCCGCTCCGCTTTCCCATTGCAATTGGGGATCGGCTGATACGGTCACTGTTTTGGGTGCTGCAGCTTCGATCCTTGCAGGCAATTGCTTCAACCACCAAACCCCACACCCAATCGCAACACACACAGGCACCAGTGCCATGACAGTCAACCACTTGCGTGATTTCGCCTTCAACTGTAACTCGGCTGGCAATTCTACCGCAGTCGGCTGCTGAACATGCGCGAGACATCGTTCAAGCAGCGTGTGAACTTCGTCCGCAGATCCATAACGATCCTCAGGCGACTTCGCCAGCAACTTCATCACGATCTGATCAAGCCACTGTGGAACATGGGGATTAATTTCTCGAATTGAACGTGGCGCGTCGTCGGTGATACGACGCAGGACGGCGTAGCTGGTTTCACTGCGGAATGGTGGATGACCAGTACACGTGGCGTAGATCACACAACCCAGTCCAAAGAGATCGCTGCGAGCGTCAATTGCTTCGCCTCGAACTTGTTCGGGCGACATGTAGTGCGGCGTGCCGGGATGAAAGCCGCTGCGAGTCAAACTGGCATCATCGGTCGCTCGGGCTAAACCGAAGTCGGTCAGCAAGGCTCGATCGACTCCTTCGTCCAGCAAGATGTTCGATGGCTTTACGTCGCGATGGATCAAGCCTTGAGCATGCGCGGCAGCCAGCCCCTTAGCCGCATGCATGCCAATGCGCAGGACTTCGCAGAGTTCGAGCGGCCCTTCGAGATCGATGCGTTGTTGCAGGGATCCACCGGCAATGAACTTCATCACCAAGAAGGGATGTTCGTTATCGGTCTCCACATTGTGGATCGGCACGACATGATCATCGACGACCGCCGCGGCTGCTCGAGCCTCTCTGGCAAATCGATTCCGCGCCGAACCACTGCCCGCCAAATAAGGAGCTAACAACTTCACAGCCACCGGTCGATTGAGCTCCGTGTCGTAGGCCTTAAAGACAACCCCCATACCGCCGCTGCCAATCAGGCGTTCGACATCGTAGCGACCGATGCGTCCCAACATCTCGGGGTGACTGGCCGTCGATAACAACGACTTGGCCATCGACTCCGTCCACGCGTTCGGTCGCTGCCAACGCTCGCGGTCCGAATGAGGCCGGCGCGATGGCTCGTTCTCTAGAGGTGACAATGAGCCCATATCGAGCTCTTGATCGGGTTGCAAGCTATCGCGAATCTCGCTCCACTGCTCGGCATCCGCGGCCAACTGTTCCAAACGAGCCTGGCAGTGTGGGCATTCGGCCAGATGATTGGCCGAGTCAGTGTGATCCTCGTCGTCGCCTTGCAGAAGTTGCCGCAACTGATCGTCGGAGTAACTCGCGCAGGAGCGGATCATTGCGACACCTCAAATTGTTTGGCCAGCTCACGCAAGCGGCTGATGACTCGACTGCGAGCGATGTAGATGTTGCCCACAGACATGTCCAGTTGCTCCGCCGCATCGGCAATGGAAACGCCTTCGATATGAGTCAAATGAAACGCGGTCCAGGTGCTTGGGGCCACCGTGTTTTGAACTTGCTCCGCTGCCCAGCGATATACTTCGCGACGATACTCGATGTCAAAGTGACTTGACCAATCACCCTCCGGTGCCGCCAACTCATTCAAACCAGGATCGCCGCCCAGGCCCACACCACCCTGCGGCCTGCGCGTCAGTGTTTTGACAGCTATGTTGCGAGCTATCGTTAGCAGCCATCCGCGAAAGCGATTCTGCTGAGGGCGTTCGAGCCACTGATGAACCGACTGAGCCACTGCGGCGAAGACTTGCTGGACCACGTCCTCGGCATCGGCCGTTTGTAGACCTTGGCGCATGGCCAGTCTATGTACCAGCGGCCCGTAGATCGCCACGAACTCATCCCACGCTGCCACATCCGCCGCGTCTCGAAGACGCACGATTAAGCTAGCTCGGGTTTCAGGTGGACTGGGAATCATGGGGACTCAAGTATATCCGTAGCCACCGTCGCCAGACGGTGGAAAGGTCTTCGTAGCCACCGTCGCCAGACGGTGGAAAGGTCTTCAGGCGATTCTCCACCGCTTGGCAGCGGTGGCTACTTTGGCAGCGGTG